>CAISKC010000091.1 GCA_903885895.1 uncultured Legionella sp. | reverse complement strand
CTATGACGGTTGAGGGCTCTGAAGCACTCAAAGCAGAATTACATCGTTTAAAAACCATTGAAAGACCGCGAATCATTGAATCGATCGCTGTGGCGCGAGCGCATGGGGATTTGAAGGAAAATGCAGAATATCATGCTGCACGTGAAGAGCAGAGCTTTGCGGAAGGCCGTATTCAAGAATTAGAAGCCAAACTTGCACATTCACAAATTGTGGATATCAGTAAGTTGCCCAATACGGGTAAAGTGGTGTTTGGTACAAGAGTAACATTGTTACATGTTGAAACTGATGCCGAAGTCAGCTATCAAATTGTTGGAGCAGATGAAGCCGATATCAAATTAGGCAAAATATCTTATCAATCACCTATTGGTCGAGCTTTGATAGGTAAAAGCATCGATGACACTGTGATCGTTACTACGCCGGGTGGTACGGTTGAGTATGAAATTATCAGTGTGAAGTACTGATTTAATTTTTACTACAGACTCGGATCTGTGCCTCGTGGTCCTGTCACTGCGGTATCCCAACGTGCTCGCAAGCTGCGCGCGCTGGGAGCCCTCCTGCGTGCCACTCCTCGACGAGTAGTGGTGCATGAGTTCCGTGCCTCGTGGTCCTGTCACTGCGGTATCCCAACGTGCTCGCAAGCTGCGCGCGCTGGGAGCCCTCCTGCGTGCCACCCCTCGATGAGTAGTGGTGCATGAGTTCCGTGCCTCGTGGTCCTGTCACTGCGGTATCCCAACGTGCTCGCAAGTTGCGCGCGCTGGGAGCCCTCCTGTTTGCCACTCCTCGATGAGTAGTGGTGCATGAGTTCCGTGCCTCATGGTCCTGTCACTTGCGGTATCCCAACTTGCAGCCCTCCTGCGTGTCACCACTCGTTGGGTTGTTTTAAATACAGATGAAACAATCGCTTATGCGACGAACAAAGCGAGTAATACGGTATCGATATATCCTGTGAAAATTGATGGGACATTAGGTACTGGGGACACAATTTTCTGGACCAGAAGGTATTACGTTGATGAATTGAGTTTTCTGTTTCTCAGATATAGATCATTTTTAGGACATTTTAATGTTACCTTAAGATGGTTTGTGCAAAATACGATCTTTTTAAAATAAGAGTTTTATTATCATATGAGTACATATCGTCAGGAAACTTCTTATAGTCCTAGTTTTTTGCAGGATATACCACTCCCTCATCCGCTGAAGAAATTAAACGTTTTGTAGTAGGAGTAGATTTTGATGGTTGTACGGATCGGCGAGTTGCACGTGCTAAATTAAGCGATGATGTTGCCAATTTTGTGGTGGATCATCCTGAGATTGAAGAGCTGGATGTGATCATTAGTTCATTACGGCAAACGCTCTTACTAGATAGTGATAATGCGCATGCTAATCCAGTGGACGAGAAAGGTAGAAAACAATCCTGCACAGCGATAACTGAAGATTTTCTTAGCGATGTGAAATGGAAGATTGCTTTATTGTTTGAAAAAAATCGTATCATGCGGCCAGTGCCAAAAATCACATTTCATCCCTTGTTGTTGTCAGATATTTACTACGGCTTGCATTACGGAACAACTTTTAAAAAAATGCAGGAATTTCAGCACTATACGTGCTTGCCATTTAATAAGCGCGGCTTTGTGCAAGCAAAAAATCTCCTAAATAAACCAGCGGATTTGGCGCACTATAATAGAAAAATGCATAAGCTTGAAAAAGTATGGAATTCTAACACACCTGGTTTTGAATTTGCGGATACCTCTAAGCTTCTGATGTTATGGGTTCAAATGCAGTATTTTGCGCAAGATGTGTATGAACCTGGGCAGCCGTTTGTATTCAGGTTTGTGGATGATAACCAGGATATTATTGAGGCTGTGACTCAATTTTTTCAAGCACATCCGCTTCTTGTACCGGAAAACTGTTCTTTAGAATCTTTGTATATGTCCAGTAACTATGATCACTACCCTCCAGAAACCACGCCTTGTAAAATTGTCACAGGGCTTGGCGCAGTACATGACCAATATCGGACGCTATGTAATGACATCGCAGTGCATGTCTTAGACCATTGTGATCGGAATGATTTTGATGCCAAAGAGGCGATGATTCGAAGTTTATTGCTAGAACATAACCAGCGGATGCAGCACCAGTTAGCGCGTTGTAGTGCTTAAATCGCATTAACACGCTCGTGCACAACACCATAAATCAACCCGTTGAACGCCTGCATGCTGTTTTAGCGTTTTAGCTACTTCATTGGCCGTTGCGCCAGTGGTAAACAAATCATCTATCAAGGTCACGTGCTGATAGGGTAACGGTTGTGTTTGAAAGGCTTGTATCAGGTTGGTGCGGCGTTGTTTGGCGGTCAGACCAGCTTGTGCAGCGGTTGATACGATTTTTCTGCATTGGTGTAATACGTAAGGTTTTTGAATCTCCGTGCTGAGGTGTTTCGCTAGGACAGCTGCTTGATTAAAACCTCTTGTGTGTAGGCGTTTGGCGTGCAACGGGATAGGGATCAGGCATTCTGTGGCATAATCTGCTTCTTTGGCTTGTAACATGAGATGGGTCAGAAAAGAGGTTAAATATAAGGCCGCTTCATATTTGAACGCATGTACCAGAGTACGGAGTGGTTCGGTAAAACGGTAAACGGTTAATACCTGATCTAGTGCCGGTGGTTTGACCAAACATGCGCCACAAACTAAGGGCGTTTGTTGTGCGATAGGGATAGCGCAAGTTCGGCAAGCTGGTCCCAATGGCTCAAGAAGTGCTGTGCAGGCTTGGCAAATAGCGTGTTGATGACGATGGTACTGGCGGCAAATGCGACATAAAGCAGGTAAGTTGATCATACAATTCCATTTGTGTTGAACGAGATGAGGTATTCTGTGTTAGAATCCGGCTTTCATTTTAATTGTTTTTTCTATGAAATCAATATTTGAGATTGGTCAATCTTTTAATGCGCATGCACGTGAATATGAGTGTGAGGCTGACGTGCAGCTGGAAATTGGCCAACGCTTATTTGCGCGCTTAGAGTATTTAAAAATAACGCCTCGTTATATATTGGATGTAGGCTGTGGACCGGGCATTTTCTTGACCCAATTACAGCAGCGTTATCCCACAGCGCAGATTGTTGCAGTCGATATTGCTCATACGATGCTGTCGATAGCCAAAACCAAACAAAACTTAGCCAATCCATGGCAGCTATTCAATGCGGATATGCATCATATGCCATTTGCGACTGGGCAATTTGATTTGATATTCTCTAACCAAGTCTTGCATTGGTCGCATGCATTACCAGCCGTATTGAGCGAATGGCAGCGAGTCCTGAGTCCGGGAGGTTGTTTATTGTTTTCCACGTTGGGTCCCGATACGTTTCTGGAATTAAAACAAGCTTTTCAAAAGGTCGATACGTATGAGCATGTGAATACTTTTCATGATATGCATCATGTCGGGGATTGTTTATTGACCCAATTGTTTGAGGATCCCGTGATGGATATGGAGCTCTTGTTAGCGCATTATCCTTCTTTAACCAGTATGTTAAGGAGTTTGAAGGCACAAGGGGTCAAGAATATTCATGAAAAGCGTAAACCAGGATTGACGGGCAAAGATTCTTGGCGTAAATTCGAACAATACATGGCGCTGACACAGACGAGCACGCACAAATATCCATTAACATATGAAGTGGTATATGGTCATGCTTGGAAATCCCGGCATCAACGTGTTCAGCATGGTGGGGAAACCACGATCTCGGTTGCAGAATTGAAGGCATCTTTGCCTTCGCAGCGAGCCTAGGCAAAGGGCTTTATCTTGATGCTGTGGTGCGCTGCGCATTGGTTGGGCTTAAGCCCAACTTACTTTTAAAATTCGTAAAATTGAATGGGTGATATATGGATTTTACCAGTCGGTATCAAGCACATAAGCCGGACTCCTCGGGTTTGATCTCTTATTCGGATGCGGAGCATTCTGTCTGGCAGCAATTGTTTTCTCGGCAAAAAAAATTGTTACCTGGACGTGCTGCGGATGAATATTTGGCTGGCTTAGCGGCCTTACAATTAACGGAAGAACGTATTCCACAATTGCCTGAGATCAATCAACGTTTAGCAAAATTGACTCAATGGGAAGTCGTGCCCGTACCGGCGTTGATTTCTGCGCGCGCTTTTTTTGAGCTGCTGGTGGCGCGTCGTTTTCCAGCGGCAACTTTTATTCGCGTTCAAGAAGAATTAGATTATGTGAAAGAGCCCGATATTTTTCATGAAATCTTTGGTCATTGCCCGTTGTTAGTCAATCCAACTTATGCAGATTTTGTACAAAATTATGCAAAAATTGTATTAACGTACCCTGAAACAGATTGGCCTTTATTACAACGTTTATTCTGGTTTACAGTAGAATTTGGGTTGATTGCAACAGGAAACGGTTTGCGTGCTTATGGAGGTGGTATTCTATCTTCGGTGACGGAAACCGTATATTGTGTCGAGAGTCATGTGCCGTTACGGATTTTATTTGATCCTTTGGTTGCTTTGCGAACCCCTTATCGGATAGACCAACTACAAACCACGTATTTTGTGATTCAAGATTTTGAGCAATTGTATACCATGGCACAAGAGAATTTGCAGGATACGCTTATGCAAGCTAGAAAACTGAGGGAATTTCCACCATTATTCCCAGTTGAGGATCTTAATCCTAATATTCATATCCATGCTTGTTAAGGTCCATGCTAATTGGAATTGTAAAATACCCCAAGACTTGTTACCATAGTTCCATATTTTGTATTGATTGATAAAATTCAAGGAGTATCGTTTGATTAATGTACTCATTGTGGATGACCATGCTCTGGTGCGAATGGGTATTCGACGATTATTAGATGATTTGCCGGATATTGCAGTAGTAGGTGAGGCAGAAAACGGTGAGCGTGCTTTGGAGTTTATCCGAATGCACAAACCAGATGTTGTATTGTTAGATATGAAAATGCCAGGTATTGATGGATGGGAGGTTACGCGCCGTCTGCATAAATCGCATCCTGAAGTGAAAGTGATCGCGGTCACTGCTTTGTCAACAGAAAGTCTGCCTAGTCGTGTTTTACAATTAGGCGCCATGGGTTATTTGACCAAAGAATCTGGTTCACAAGATCTATCGGCAGCGATCCGTAAAGTCTATCAAGGAGAGCGTTATTTGAGTGCTGAAATAGCGCAGAAAATGGCGATTGATAGCTTGCAAGCGCATCAAGATTCTCCGTTTGATGCTTTGTCAGAACGCGAAATGCAAGTGATGTTGATGATAACGCGTGGCATGACAGTCCAAGATATCGCAGACAGATTATTTCTTAGTACGAAGACGATTAACGGGTACCGTTATCGTATTTTTGATAAATTAACGGTAAAAAATGATGTGGAATTGACTTATTTGGCCATGAAGCATCGTCTGATTGAACGACCCGATGAATCTTAAGTGTGCGCGCTCCCTATAACTTTAGAACTTAGCCAATCTTTATCTACCTTACCTACTCAACCTGGTGTTTATAAAATGCTGGATGCGCAGAGTGAGGTCTTATATGTTGGCAAAGCGCTGAACTTGAAAAAAAGAGTATCCAGTTATTTTAGTCGCTCTGCGCAAAGTACAAAAAATCGTTCTTTAATAAGTCAAATTACGCGTTTTGAAGTAACCGTGACACGCTCCGAAACAGAAGCGTTGATTCTCGAAAACTCTTGGATCAAATTGTTTCAACCAAAATATAATATTTTGATGCGTGATGATAAATCGTACCCGTTTATTTATCTTTCTGAACATCCATTATTCCCAAGCATTGCGCTGGTTAGAAGAAAAAAGAAGCCTAATTCCAGTCATTTTTTTGGTCCTTATCCTAGTACGGCAGCTGTTCACAAGACTTTAAATTTGATCCAAAAATTATTTAAGATCCGAAATTGCACTGATTTGTATTTTAATACGCGTTCTAGACCTTGTTTACAATATCAAATCAAACGGTGCACTGCGCCGTGTGTGCATTTGATTGGCGCTCATCCCTATCAGCAAGCTGTTTTAGATGCGAAACGTTTTTTGCAGGGTAAGAGTCAGCAAATTATAGAAGAGTTGACAGAGCGTATGCAAACAGCCGTGGAGCAATTAGCCTATGAGGAAGCAGCTATCCTGCGCGATCAAATCAAGCATCTACGTGCGGTACAAGAAGAGCAGGCAATGGTCCAAGCTAGTGGCGATGTGGATGTGATTGTATTAGAAGCGCATGCTGGGTTTTCGTGTGTGCAATTGACACAAATCAGACGTGGAGAAGTGGTTGCCAGTGATCATTATTTTCCTGTTGTTCCTGTAGAAAATTTAGAAACCGATCACAATGATGATGCGCTATGGCAGCGTGTGTTTAATGCCTTTTTAGCTCAAATATATTTTGATACACCCGAGCGCATCCCAAAGTTAGTACTGACGGATCGTGTTATTCAAGAAAAAGAATTATTGCAATCGGCATTAAGTACATTACGCGGTAAAGGATGTCAGATCAAAGTAGGACAGCGGGGTTTAGCAAAGCGCTGGTTAGCCTTTGCGTTGCAAAATTTACAGCTAGCGGTGAGTAAGCATACGAGTTCGCAAGCCATGATGCAAACACGTATGTCCGCATTAGCCCAGTGGTTGCATTTGCCGCATGCGATTCGCAGAATGGAGTGTTTTGATATCAGTCATTTTCAAGGGGATGCAACCGTGGCATCCTGTGTGGTATTTGATGAGCAAGGTCCTGTAAAGCGTGCATATCGACGGTTTAATATTCAAGATGTGACAGCGAATGATGATTATGCTGCGATGGAGCAGGCGTTACTGCGGCGCTATCAAAAGATGGAGCACGATTTGCCTGATTTGTTGATAGTAGATGGTGGGCAAGGCCAAGTGAATGTAGCGAAGCGTGTATTGCTGACCCTCGGGATTCAAGATCAGATTGCGATTTTAGGTGTTTCGAAAGGGCGTACCCGTAAATCCGGATGGGAAACGTTCATTTTTACAGCGGATACACCCAATGATACAACCTTGGCTGAACATTCTCCAGTACGGCATTTGATTCAATTCATTCGCGATGAAGCACATCGCTTTGCAATTCAAGCTCATCGTAAAAAAAGAGATAAATCCAGTTTAAGTAGTACCTTAGAATCCATCGAAGGTATTGGTCCCAAGCGCCGTAAAGCCTTGTTGCAACGTTTTGGCGGCATGCGTGAATTACGCAGAGCACCTATTGATGAACTCATGAAAGTGCGTGGCATCAGTGAAGATTTGGCGAAAAAAATATATGCGTCATTGCATGTGTGATGGATTGATAACGAACCCAATGCTGTTTTATTTGCTTTATTAGTTTATTTATTGACTTGATTGTATTTTTTGACTATATTTTGTATTAAATCAATTCAAATAAAGGTTAAAATGGACAGCAAGCCTGATTCAAGCGCATATAAGGACCTGTTATTTTTACCTGTAGACGATATTTTGGAATCTTTAGCGCAAGTTTTTCGTAGTTTGGATATGAATGACTGGCGTTGGATTGATCCGTTGCCTTCTGTACAGGAAGGTTACCGGCTTGTTCAGGCATGTGCGCAAGATCCAAAGTTGTTCAAAGAGTGTATTCAGGCCATTGGCATAGCGTTGCAAGTACAAGATCATTACGGATATCACTTCACAAATAAATATTTTAAAGATCCTGATTTTGGTAAAAGCTATTGGTTAATTTATCCCGATGATATCGTTTCTCCAGATGACGAACCGCTTCCAGATCTAGAACTGTGCGAAAATGCGTTGTACGCGTGTCACTTATTTGAAAGACTATGTGAATCAGGTTTGCAAGATGGTCATTTAAAAGAGGCGTTTCGCGATCGGTTTAAAGAGGTTTTTGTACAGTCTGGGTATTCTTGCCTATCGTGATCACTCATTCTTGTTCTACCGTGATCAGTGATTCTCGTTTGATCGTGATCACCTATTATCGCCTGATCGT
>CAISKC010000090.1 GCA_903885895.1 uncultured Legionella sp. | reverse complement strand
TGCTTCGAGACGGCGCGTTGACCTGACAACCACACCTTAGTATTCGTGACGCGCCTCCTCAGCACGAACGGATCGGAGGAAACATAAATATTTTTTCTAAATCTGTCAATTAACTTTAAAATTTCGCTACCAGACAGCATGGTCAAGTTTTGGATAGATCCCTCAGAACGCCGTTCGCTCCTACGTTTAGATTGCATATACATTTGCCTTTTTATGATTAATAGAAAAATAAAAAGGACATTTGATGTAAAAAAAGATATATTTTTAGGGTCTTCAATTATTAAGGTCAGAGCATGTTAAAACGTGATATTTCCACTACGAATATTTTGGTTGCATCTGCTGGGGGGATGATTGGTTCTGGATGGTTATTTAGTCCTTTTATCAGCGCACAAATGGCCGGAAGTAATGCTTTGATATCGTGGATTATTGCTGCAGTCTTCATGTTATTTATTGCTTTGCCATTGTGTGAATTAGGCGCTATGTTTCCAGTTTCTGGGGGAATGTCCAATTATCCAACTTTTACGCATGGACGCGAAGTGGGCTTCTTATTTGCTTGGACGTCGTGGCTGTCTTATGTCGTCATGACCCCTATTGAAATACAAGCTATTCTTCAATACGGTAGCCATTTTTTCCCTATATTAATCGATAGCAATACGGCTAGTTTGACGCTCTCCAAATATGGATATATTGCGGCTTTTGGGATTATGTTATTCGTTGTGGTACTGAACTCTTATGGTATCAAGCTGTTGGCCGAATGTAATAAGTACGCAAGTCTATTGAAGTTTATTCTGCCCAGTATTGCTATCATTGCCTTGATCAAACAAGCGCCGTCGTATGCGAATATTCATATCAGTTTATGGGACAAAGAGAGCTGGGTGCAAATTTTCACCGCGTTGTCAGCGGGCGGTGTGGCCTTTGCTTTTACTGGGTTTCAAAATGGATTGATGTTGGCAGGAGAGGTAAAAAATCCACAACGTAATATTCCTATTGCGATTTTAGGCGCTGTATTAATTGGTTTTGTGTTGTATTTCATGTTGGAGTTTAGTTTTCTGGTTGCGATGCCTCAGAAATATTTGACGCATGGCTGGCATGCCTTGACGTACCCTGGGGACAGTGGTCCATTAGTGGGATTGACGCTATTATTAGGTCTGGGTATCGTTGCGACATTATTGATGTTTGACGCGGCTTTTTCTCCTTTTGGCACTACTTTTGTATATACGGCTGCCACATCAAGAATTTTATACGGCATGGCTTTAAATAATCATTTGCCGAAAGTGTTTTTAAAAGTGAATCGGCATGATATTCCTTACGTCACATTGTATGTGAATCTTTTAGTGGGGATCTTAGCGTTTTTACCTTTTCCGGGTTGGCAAAAACTCGTAGCGTTTTTATCGTCTGCCAGTATCTTATCTTATGGCATTGGTCCGATTTGCTTGTTGGCCATGCGTAAACTGCAGCCCAATACGCATCGACCTTTTAAATTGCACGCTAGTTTGGTGTTATCGCATATTGCATTTTATGTCTGTAATCTGATGCTGTATTGGTGTGGGTTTTCAGTGATTTGGAAATTGGATGTGGCATTGCTAGCTGGTTTGATTATTTATATGGCCTATCATCGCAAAAATGTCAGTGCATGTGATGTGTCCTTAATTTGGTTCTTGATGTATATGGGATCGCTGACAGTGGTTTCTTATTTGGGCTCATTTGGGGGGATAGGCGTATTATCTTTTCCCGTTGATACAGCGTGCATTCTGCCATGGAGTGTCGTGATGTTGTATCTGTCGCAAATGATTGTTAGCCGAGATCGACAAGGAGAGACTGCGGGGAATCTTGAGGAGTTATCATCTGGGGTATAGAGGCTAATTCGGGGGCCCTATGTCGCGTAGGGCTTCTGGATATGAATTGTTAACAAACGCTAGTCAAAAGATGTTTTTACCAGTAGAATTTTGATTTTTGTGTGCTCATACCTATTATGTTAATTGATTATCTTAGAACGCTCCCTCAATTTCTTATTCCCAAACGTGCACTGAATCGCTTTGCGGGATGGATGGCTAATCTTCGGATTTTGAGGATTAAGAATTATCTTATTCAAGATTTTGTTCAGAGATATCAAGTCAATATGGCGGAGGCTTTCGAGTCTAATCCGTTGAATTATGCGTCATTTAATGAGTTTTTTATCCGTCGTCTTAAACCGGATGCACGGCCCATTGCGGCTGCAAATGTTGTATCTCCAGTGGATGGTTGTATCAGTGAAATCGGATATTTGTCCGATGGGCAACTCTTGCAAGCGAAGGGGCACAGCTATTCTGTGGCGGCGTTGTTAGGCGGAGATGAGGGCCTTGCTGCGTCTTTCCAGGCAGGGTGCTACGCGACATTGTATTTATCCCCTAAAGATTATCATCGCGTTCACATGCCTATGGAAGGTCATTTACAAGAAATGATCTATATCCCCGGATCGTTGTTTTCCGTGCAGCCTACGACCGCGCGAGTTATTCCAAACTTATTTGCTAAAAATGAACGGTTGGTCGCCGTTTTTTCAACGGAATGGGGTTTGATGGCGATGGTTCTTGTGGGGGCCGCTATTGTTGGGAGTATGGGTACGGTTTGGCATGGTGATTTGTCGCGTGGCTCACAAATCAAGCGATTCCAATATCCCAAGGATACCATTGTGCTGGCAAAAGCGATGGAGATGGGCTATTTCAAACTCGGTTCAACCGTCATTGTCTTGTTTGCTAATCGTGATCAGCTTCAATGGTTGGATCATCTTCGTGCTGGAGATAGTATTCAATTAGGGCAAGCGCTATCCACAGAGCAGATCCTATAGAGAAGAGCGATCATATCTAGAGAGTACTTTGTAACCACCTTGTGATCGAAAAGAAAGCGATACGCCAATTAGTAAAATGAGACAAATCACACCGAGCCGTGCCAAATGTGAAAAAGCATACTGCATATTTTCTGCATCTATTAATTTAGAAAACTCTGGAATAATCCGGAGTATGGAAAAATAACCAACAAAATTCATAATTCCCATGCCTAGTCCGCCAGATAAAGGATATCGATCTGCAATGATAGCCATATAGGTTGGCCAATAACCAGCGACACTCAGTGATAATAAGCCCATTGCAATGATAATCAATATTGAATTGGTAGTGATGCTGAGAAAATATAGACTGAATACACTTAGAATGGTGGCAAATCCTAATAAGCTTGGTGGAGATATTTTCTTCACCATAAAGCCGGCCAGTAAGCGAAAAACAAATTGGATACAGCTAACATATATGACAAAGAAGATAGGCCGAATTTGTAGGTCGATTTCCACCCATTGTCTAATCCAATTTAACGGAACGAATTGGATGATGCATGAGCAAAGCATGCAAAATAGTAATAAGACATATCCTGGGCGCAATGCTGATTGCAGTCTGGTTTGAGTTGATATGCGATGTATTTGTGTTTGAATAGGTAATGGTAAAAACATTGCGATGACACCATACGTGAGTGATAAAAAAAGTGCAGTATAAATGTTCCAGTACCAATCAAGCTGATAAACCACCAATGCCAGTTCGAACAAACAGGTAAGCACAACGAATAGCGGCCAATTCGTATGGAGTAAGTTCATGATTTGAGTTTTGCTTTGTTTCGAATTATCAAATATCAAAGCAATCAAGGGGTGAATGACAGCGAAAATCCCACCTTCGCCTATTCCTATAAAAAACATACCGGATTTGAGTTGATGGATGGCGGGGATATTGGCAATAAGGGGAGATAGAGAAAGTAATTTCACGAGTCCTAAGATTTGGATAACGCACAGCCAAATAAAGCAGGTTCTATAATTGATGCTATTCACTAAAATACTAAACAGGGTGACGCCTACGAGTAACCCCCAATAAAACACATGATAGTGCGCTTCAATTTGAACGTTGTCCAATTGATACATCATCATCAATTTTGGTCGGATGCTCTCCAGCATAATAAAGTAAAAAGTATAGGAGCTATATGCTAGATAACACAACAAAAAATACCAAGCTCGATGCGGCATTTTAACGAGAGATTTCACAGCAGATCCTTATGCTAAGAACGTCCTCACATTCAACGTTATCAAGATTGAGTGTAGCATCAATTTTTCTGCACAGGAACAGGAGGGTGCCGAGACGAGGACCTGAGCCTCTACGGGGTTGCTTTGTTACATAAGAATATTAACAATGATATAAGAGCCACGTTTGGCTCTCTATGTATAGACTGTTATGTGTGATACATCATGGCTAATCACGTATAACCGCCTCAATGGTACCGAGAAGAGGACTCGAACCTCCACGGGGTTGCCCCCACTAGCACCTGAAGCTAGCGTGTCTACCAATTCCACCACCTCGGCATTGCGGTGCCTAACTTAACGAAGAATACGATGTAAGTCAACCCTCCGGTGCTTTAAAAAAAGCTTGCACAGCTGCAATTGCACCTATATGATTGGATGGCACAATTGAGAATGCCCTTGACAAGCTGCCGCGCTCCTGTTTCAATCAGTAAATCATCGATAGACCTTTGAAGCATCATAAACTCATGAAAAACAAACTTATCTTGCTTTTGGTTGTCTTAATAAGCCTCACCGCTTGTATGAGTAATGGTAAAAAACCGCCAGCGAATGCTGCGAGTGATGACGCTATGATTAAACTTGCCGAAGCGGCTGGTTCTATTAGTAAGTCTATGTTGTCCATGGCTAGAACAGAGAAAGTCCTGACGCCTCCTATAAAAGGAAATGCATTAGCTATCCCTAATGCTGCAGGGTTGCAAACTCGGGCTACAGTAGATTGGTCAGGCCCTATTGAAGAAGTTACAAATAGAATTGCCAAAGCTTCGCAGTATGATTTACAAGTGCTTGGGCAGGCGCCGGCTATCCCTATTTTAGTGAGAGTGAGCTCCAATAATAAAAGTCTGAGTGAAATTTTACGTAATATTGATTATCAGGCAGGTAATAAAGCGGCTATTCGTGTTTATCCTAAACGCAAAATAATTGAACTAAGATATGCAAATTTATACATGTAAGATTTATTGGTTATGTTTCCTTTTTTTGATAGGATGCTCTTCATTGCAAGGGCAAGATGACGCCAACACGGATTCTCTGTCCGGATTGCAAGCGATGGAAAATACGAAGGGTAGCAATCCAAGTAGTCCTGGTAGTACCAGCAAAATACGCGAAATGGCATTAAAAGAAACGGCTCTTAGCGTTGGCGCCCAGTCTGGGTTGGCTTTTCGTGCAAAAATAATCGACGATCAACTCACACGCCAAACTCGGTATTTGGATACCATTTATGATTTTAATGCTTTGGTTTTAGAGAACAATGTGTTGCCACCTGTATTGTTGGAAGGTCGTAATACGTTAAATATGGCGGACATGCAAACCATTCGGATCTCTGATCGCGTTTATAAAGTAACAAAGCAAGCGCATTTTGTTACGACGCCACCGAATTGGCGTCAATATCTATGGATGGATTATAAAAAACCCGAAACACCGCATGTATCATTATTGCCTATTAATAAAGAAGAGCGTGCTATTTGGGTCTATTATGTGACCAAGGGTTGGCAAAATGGTGTGGACCAGGCCAATACGATTCTTGAAGAAAATATTGCACGAGCCAAAGAAGACTTTACTGGGATGATTTTATACCGGAAATTACTTGCTATGAATATGGTGTCGCCACCCTATGTTTCTCATACTGATTTAGGTATCACTGGGGATGGGGGTGAAATTCATATCGATGATAGAGTCTTACGTATCACGGCCTTGCCAGCGTTGAATATGAATAGTAACGAATGGAGAGCGGCTATAGAAAAAGATGAGCAAGCGCTTTCACAATTTAATGATTTAGAAAAACGCGTCGAGAATGCGAAAGTGAAAATTGGGACGCAAAATTGGCATCCTATGATGAATCCTTGAATACGCTTTTTAAATTAGATGGAGGCGCACGATGCCCAATGATTTGATGCCTGACGAGCCTACGCGCTTTTCCCCAGTATTTATGGATAAGATGCTGGAGCATGCCCAAAGGCTCAATGCCTCAGATATCACGATTCAAACGGGCTCTCCAATCTTTATCGAGGTGTATGGTCGTTTGTTGAAAATCACGATCCGACCTTTATCGAATACAGAAGTGGGTGATCTGATTAATGGTATTTATGGTCCGAATGCGACCACGCAATTGCTGTCCGGAAAGGATATTGATACCCATTACGAATTTCGTCCCAACCGAGGTGTGCGTTTCCGGTATCGGGTTAACGCGACCGCATGTTTGGTTGATGGGCACGATGGTATGCAAATTACCCTGCGAACGATTCCAACTACGCCTCCTAAACTCGAAACCATGGGGTTACCAGATAATATTTTAAAAGCCTTAGCCCCCCAAGAAGGTATCGTTTTTATTACTGGCGCGACGGGATCGGGTAAAACAACGTTATTAGCTTCTGTGATTCGTGAGCTGATTGAAACGGCAGATTCTAATCGTAAAGTTTTGACGTATGAAGCGCCGATCGAGTTTGTTTTTGATGAAATTGAAACGTCTTCTGCGATTGTGAGTCAATCAGAAATCCCACGACATTTGCCTTCCTTTGCGGAGGGTGTGCGCAATGCTTTGCGACGTAAACCACGATTGATCATGGTGGGAGAGTGTCGAGATGCGGCCACCATTTCTGCTGCGTTAGAAGCGGCTTTAACAGGACATCCGGTTTATACGACGTTACATACATCGGGTGTAGCCGAGACCATGCGGCGTCTGGTGACTTCGTATGCTGGAGAAGAACGTCTGGGTCGTACTATTGATATTTTGGAAACGATTCGCTTATGCATTTGGCAGAAATTAGTGCCGACTGTAGATGGCAAGCGCGTGGCGCTTCGAGAGTATTTGGTTTTTGATGAAGCGGCACGTGATTTATTGCTCGATAGTGATCCCAATGAAGTCACAACAACAACGCGTAAATTGGTGAGACAACGTGGTCAGCTGATGACGTTGGATGCTAAGAGTAAATTTGAGCAAGGTATTATTTCAGAAAAAACTTACAAACTTATCATTGCTGGCACGAAAGAAGACGCGTAAGGCTTGTACCCTATGTGCAACCGGGCAGATACTTTACAAATGAAACCGGGTACATGGTTTACACTTATAGACCTTATTTATCAATAAGGTCTAATTATTTTATCTACACGAGAGTCCACTATTCCTAACTTTAATTGTCCAAAGTAGATAGTGGCTTTCTCTTCCTCAATTAACTCCAATCCTACCGGTTCTCCATGTAACAGTTCTGATACAAAATATTCTTTTCCAGCAAATTTCATGATGCCATTCATTTTAATTTTCCGAATTAAAAAGTTATCTGGATACACGATATCGGGGCTCTTAGAAGGTAGTTCCCTCAATGAGCGCACATGAATTTCAGCAGGTCTATTTCCATTTAAGGCTTGATGAGGACGCTTGGTATTAAATTCTGTTTGAAACGCATCAAACAATAATTGCTGTTCTTCTAACGTTTTTTCTTTAGGAAATACCGCAGCCTCTTTTAATGTACGATGCATGCGTTCATGACGTCCATTTTGTTGAGGACAACCAGGTTCAATACGCTCTGGCATAATTCCCAATTTTAAAAGCCAGATAGACAGTCGTGTAAGGCCACCAATGCCGAGTCCAGCGAACGGTTGCCCATTGTCAGTTCTAATCGCATCAGGTAACCCATGCTCCAAAAATACTTGTTCATAACCTTTTATTACTTCATTACAATTAGGCGATTTCAATGCTTTACACATGAATAAAAAGCGACTGAAATTGTCTGTTATGGTGAGAGGATAACAATAGTTACCATTTTTTAATTTAAATTGCCCCTTAAAATCAGCACTCCATACATGATTTGATGCCATACAATGTCTTAATGGCTCACTGTGTGGCGCTGTTCTTTTTCGCAACTTTCTTTGTTTGACTAATCCGTGACGTTTATAAATATCACCAATTGTACTTGCTGCAGGCCATGAGCCTTCAATGCTTTCTTTTTCAAGAAAATCTTTTATCATCGAAGGACCCCAATTGGGATATCGATATTTTAAACGCAACAATTCAGCTTCAATTAATTTTGATGTTTTGTGAGGGATGTGATGCGGGGCTTTTGACCTGGCCTCAAATGCGCCCACCCCTTCAGCTTGATAACGTTTTATGAGTGCATATCCAGTAGGTCGGCTTATTTGGTAACGCTTACAAAGCGTTGCCAAATTATACTCTTGTCTTAACCAATCATTAATGAACATCAATTTTTCTTCGAATACCTTTGTCTCTTGCCATACCATGCTCATAGCTCCACCTTATTTTTTTAAAAGTGTAAAC
>CAISKC010000089.1 GCA_903885895.1 uncultured Legionella sp. | reverse complement strand
CAAATGACAAAGACCAATATTAGGAACAACTTGTCCATTTTCAACACTGAAATATTTTTCAAATAAATGGTAAGGATTAGAGTTTTTTATGCTTTGTGAATATATTCTGAAATGGATTGTAAAATTTTTGTTATAAGCATCAGAAAAATAAAGCTCAGCATGATGTGGGGCTGTTCCTTTTTCTGAGAACTCATCTAAATTATATAAGTAAAACTTCATTAAGTTATGCAGAGCGCCTTTTATAAAAATCGGCGATAGGGAAAATTCAAAATTTTTTTCTGGATTAAATTTGATTAAATCGCGTTCATTGTCTTTGAATGGATAAGTATCAAGCAGCTCTTTTATCAATTTTTCAGAAGAAACAATTTCACTGCTTTGGTCTGACTTACAAATGGTATTACAAAAGAGATATATAGCTTCCATGAGATTAAATATAGCGCTAATTTGTGGCTCTGAATCTAGGATGTCTGGTTTTTGCAAAAGGATATCGATTTTATTAGAGCTTTCTTCTTCCATAGAGCTCTCTTGAGGCTTATTTGCTGTTGAGAGTTGATATTTTTTTAAAAGCTCAGGCAAGCATTCCTTTAGAAGGCGGTTTTGTGTTCTTATTATAGGGAGTTTGTTACTAAGAAAATGGTCGATTTCATTAAATAATTCGCGCCAACATGCAGCGGTACCCGGGTGTAGGTCGTGATGAATGGGTTCTGACATGAATAATTCCTATGAGAACATTATTTTTAAGTATAGTAAACTTTGGAAAAAAATCCTTGTGAGCACTTTAGAGCGCAAATTAATTTTTATTAACTGCATTCAAAAAAGAGCAAATAAATCAAAAATATTTACAGATATCGTCTAGGTCTCCTTTACCCAGGATAGTAAGATAAGGATAGTCGTTTGGATTAAGTTTATCCCCAGAAACTAAAAATAACTTAGTAAATCCACGCTCATGGAGGTCTTTTGCCACGCCAGTCCCACGGATGCTTGTGGCTTCAAAATTATTATCTAGGAGTATGGGGATGTGTTTAGGGTAAATATGGATATTATCCATCAAAGCTTTTGGGCTTCTATAGATGTCAACTTTTTTACCAGACATCACTAAGTCTTGCTCATGCATCAAAGTAAATCCGGCATCATCGTCAAGCCAAATGCCATCGACTTCTTTGAGATTGGTTTCAGAGTACTCAGCTTTATTTTCCAGTACAATAATGGGAATATATTGATTCAGTTTTTTAGGAAGTAGCTTTGCATTTAATTTAAGAAGTGCCTGTTGAATATCAGGCTCATTACAGTGGCTTGTTACAAGAAAAGCACGTTTAACCTTTGATTCTTCAATCACATTTAAGCCATTGCGAGCATCGTGTGCAAGCTCAAAATCGGATAGGAGGAGTATGTTGTTTTGCTCATCCAAATGCAGACTATGAATATAATCCAAAGCTTTTTGGCTTTCATAGAAATTATGAATGCTGATACTGGGGTATTTTTCTATAATAGGCTCGAAATTAAAGCCCCAATCCCCATGAATTGATGGGTCGTCATCTACAATAATGACTTTATCTTTTGGTGTAATCTCTATAGTTTGAGCAGCCCAATTGGGTGGAAGGGATTTTTTAAATTTAATAATAAACTGTGTACCCTTACCCAATTCGGAAATAATATCCATTTCAGCGAAGTTGCGGTTGAGTGTCGCATGCACTTGTCCTAAGCCGATGCCATGACCATCTTTTTTACCCTCGGTGAATGCGATATTATTTTTTATCTTATCGACCATTTCAGATGGCATGCCTTTACCGGTATCTTGAATGGTGATGTAAACATAGAACTCATCTGAATCGAGCTTTAAAACAACATTGCCAGGTTTACTATCTAAGGCTTGTGCTGCATTACGCAAAAGGTTGGTGATGGCACGGTTGATTTGTGCGCGCTGTCCTTCGATGAATACCATTTGGCTATTTGAGTTAAATTCTTCAATGAAATTAATACTTTGATGCTCATAATTAAGCCTGGTTTCAGCAAAAGCATCATGAATAGCAAGCGATGGGGGAAATACGGATATAGATTCATCTTGGTTTTCTTCAGGGTTTAAGTATTTACTTAAAATGCCCTCCATGATGGTCATGGCTTTTTGAGTCGAATTTTCTAGCTGAACTCTTTGTGCTTCTGGGATACGTCGCTCAATCATTTTCTTTTTGGTAAAGCCTAATTTTTCTGTATATTCTAGTAATATAGGCAAATACTCCTTTTGAAACTCTAGAAAATCAGACTCAATTTTGGAAGAATCTTGTCTGAGTTGAGCAAATAACTGCTCCCAGCTTGCGACGCCTTTTTTGAGTTCTTTTTGTGAATCAAGAACTTCATACTGTAGGCCATTATCGTCTGCTTGAATGTAAATAATATTATCTTCGCGTTCGGAGGCTGATATTGGGCGCATTTCATATCCAGAAATTGAAGTAATTTCTTTAAGGTTTGAGAAGTATTTAGTCATTTTTTTAATGACTCCCATTGAGCCAGCTACATCATGTGCAATCCGGTTTACTACGGTGATGAACTTTTCTTGGATTTCTAGCTCGGCTTTATTGGCAGCGTTTTCTATTGCTAAACGCTCAGCTTCTTCGCGTTGTTTTCTCTCTTCTACTTGAGCTTGTTGTAATGACTGAAGCGCCGATTCGGCTGTTTCCTTGGCTTGTGTAAGTTCTTCTTGAGTGTTTTTTAGCTCTGTAATTTCAAGAGAATTACCTAATATACCGATAACATTTTTTTTGTCATCGAAAAGAGGTGTTTTTTCAACAGTAAAGAATCTTGTTTTTCCATTGGGTAAGTCTACACGCTCTTCTACACTTTGAGCGCATTTAAGGTTCATAACCTCTTGATCTGTTTTTGTAAATGTACGAGCTTGATTTGGCCATAATTCTTGGTCTTTTTTGCCTATAATATCGTTTTTGGATGAAAATCCAGCAACTTTAACCATAAAATCGTTGCATCCTAAATAGGTTCCCTTCGTATCTTTCCAATAAATACTACCTGGGATGGATGCAATAATGCTTTTTAGAATAAAATTCTCATGCTGAAGAGAGTTCTTAGCGCTTACTTTTCCAATTATTACGTAATGTGATTCATTGTTTTGTGTTTTAAAGGTCGTATTTGACCAAACGTAATTTTGAAACTCTATTTGCTCTTTTGATCCTAAAAATTTTTTAAATTGGACTGGAAATTCAAGGTAATCACACAAATATAAGTAATCTTTATTTTGGATCTCTTCTTTATTTTGACCCAAAAAATCAAGGGCACTTTTATTAAACTCTACGATCTTATTATCGGTTGATATGATTATAATAACATCCGATGAGTTCTCAATGATAGAATTTAGAAGATATGTTTCGCAGCTATGTTTTTTTTCTGACATTTTTGAAATCACTTTAAAAATAGATATAAAAAGTCATAAACTAAGTATAGCCTTTCTAAGGCGTTATTTGTAATTAGTTGGTTACGTTCTCATTTAGCTTTGAAAAACATTGATATAAGATGTTTTGATCTATATTTGGGTGGTTAATTTTTAGTTCGTTAATCGCATTCAGAGTATTGGAGCAATGCGACAGCGATACTTTGTTCAAATTTTTATCAAAGTCGTTTTCATATCCAATATACAAAGGAAGGAGATTAAACAAAGCATTTTTTTCATCTATATTTTGGATTTTCTTTGTCCATTTTTCTGGGGAGATCTTTTTCTCTTTCTGTCCAAATTGATTTATGTATTGGATGATATCATTCCAAGAAAGAGGGTTATTGTTTGTAAGATTATATACAGTATTCACTGAATTATTGTGCTCACGAGTTTTAACAATAAACTCACTAACGAAATCAACAGGAAGAATATTAAGTTTGGTCTTCCAATTAGGTGCTATTTTCATTTGAATGCAACTTTTAATTAAAAGAAGCAAATGATTTCCGGTAACAGGAAAATAACCAGTGTTAGAATTACCAAAAATCCAGCCAGGGCGGTATATATTAATACGAAAATTTCTATTAGAAGCTTCGGATAGTAATTTTTCTGATACCCATTTAGTTTGGCTATAGCCATCATTAGGAGGTACCTCATAATCCAAACCTATAAACTCTTCTAATATGTATCCGTCGTTTTTTGTAAAATCGCCAACAGCGGATAGAGTTGAAATATAATTTAGCTCCTTGTTTTTTTGCGTGCAAGTTAATTTTAAAATCTCGATAGTCGAACATACATTTGTTGAACGTAATAAATTATAATCGTATAAATGATTTACGTGAGCACCATTGTGATAAATTATATCGATTTCTTTGGTTAAAAATTTATATACCTCATCACTTAAACCAAAATTTGGCAATGACAGATCTCCTACTATTGGTACAATTCTTTCGTCAATAGCAAAATTTAATTTACACTCATCAATCGCCCCGCGAATTTTTCTAATAGCGGCTTCATTGCTATCGGCTCTGACTAGACAGTATATCTTATTGGTTTGATTATCTTGTGTGAGTTTTTCTAAGATATGACATCCCAGGAAGCCGGTGCATCCTGTTAGGAATATATTCTTAGCTATAGTGTTTATTTCAGTTGTATTTTGAGGAAAAATGCTCTGCTCTAGTTTTATATCTAGTAATATTTGAGCATCATATTCTAAAATATTATGAAATTTATTTGATATAATCTGAGCTATACCAGATATTGTTGGGTTTTTAAGAAAAACAGAGAAATGCACTTCAAAATTTAATTCATCTCGTAAGGTTAAAAGCAACTGACTTAACAAAAGAGAATTTCCACCTAAACTAAAAAAACTATCATGTGGCGAAATATAGTCCAATCTAAAGATATTTAACCATATTTTCTCTATTTTATTTTCTAACTCTGTTTTAGGGTGTTGCTTATTCGCTCTGAATATTTCTGGTTTTGGTAATACGGCGCGATCTATTTTTCCATTACTAGTTAATGGGAGAGCATCTAGACATACAAAAAAGTTAGGTATCATGTAATGTGGTAAATATTTTTCCAAATAATTCCTAAGATGGTTAAGTTCAATTTGTTTTTTGATTACGACGTAAGCAACGAGAATATCTCCTAAATATTCATGTTTTTTGTGCACTACTGCGGCTTGCTCAACATTTTTATTATGTAAAAGCTGGGTTTCTATTGCCTCAAGTTCTATTCTGAAGCCCCTTATTTTTATTTGATTATCTATTCGCCCTACGTATTCTAAAGTACCATCCGGTAACCAGCGGGCAAGATCTCTTGAACGATAGATTTTTTCTTGCGTAAAAGGGTTTGTAATAAAGTATTTTTTTGTTAACTCTGGTTTGTTTAAGTAACCAAGAGCAAGATTTTTCCCACCTAAGTAAAGTTCGCCAACTACTCCAATGGGTAATGGTTTGTGGTTAGGATCTAAAATATATGAATGAGTGTTAGCTATTGGTTTCCCGATACTTATTTGTTTTTTTCTTGAGAGCTTT
>CAISKC010000088.1 GCA_903885895.1 uncultured Legionella sp. | reverse complement strand
TTTTAGTGGGTCCATAAGGGTGCGACTAGGTGGTCCCTATAGGGTGCTGATTGACACTATGACCCGTTCGGGCTGAGGAAGCGCGCTAGCGCTGTCTCGAAGCCTAGTATTGTGTTTTAGGCTGCGCTACTCCTCAGCCAGAACGGATCTTTATCATGTTATTTTATTCTAAAATATTACATAGATTCTGTTTTTACACATGCAGTTTTCTAATGTTGTGCATTGTCGTGGGGATACATCAGCTCTGGATGACGTGTATTCTGCGTGTTCAGTAAGTTCGTTAAATTTACCCACAATTTGCAGAGTTACTGGCGTTATTGTTTAAGCTATATGTGAGCACTGTGGCTTTTATTTTGTTTCTATGTTTTAATATCGGGCATAAAAACCTAATAAGAATAATAAATGGAACTACTTGCAGAGAAACAAACCTTAACAACCGATCAAATTGATTCACTATATTACATTGTGGACATTGATAATCTACCGTCTATTTTAAAACATGGGATCTTGGCACATGATACTGCCAAAGAGATGGGTTTATACAAAGCACAGAATGATATTTCAAATCAAGATGTGCAAAAAATTCGCCGTGATAAGAAGTTTTTTTCCCCACGTACTAAAACAAAACGTGGATTACATGGCTATGCCAATGCGTATCTCCAACCCCATAACGCTATGATGGTTGTGATACAAAAAGAGACGTCACGAGAGCAATTATGTGTGGTGAGAGTCAGTGCACAAATATTGCAAGATCGGAAATCTGAGGCAGTCTTAACCACAAAAAATGCGGCTTGTCATAGAGCACGGTTTTTTTCGCCTGAGAATTGGGTGCCATCTCCTTTTAGTGCAAAATCGTTGACCTCCTCTTTTTTAAGTGGCCTTCCTTCAAAAAAATGGGCAGGTAGAGCTGCATTTCAGGCATCAAAACAAAGTAGGCAATCAGAGGCTTTATTTCCTGGAAGAATTGAACCTGGTTATATTAATACTGTTTATGTCCATAATGTGGAAGTTCAAACTCGGGTCTCCGCGATGCTCCAATCTAGTATGAATGGTGCCTCGTCACCAGCTGTGATGGTGCATACCTCTCTTTTTGTATCGCCTAAAAGAGGCGCATTTGGAAAGGAATTAATTAGTGCGGAAGATCTAACGAACCCCTGCAGATTAGATTTATTGAACGAGGTGTATGCACATGAGGTTGATGTTGAGGTAGAGGCAAAAAGAATACGCCTAGGTGTTAGTTAATTGTTAAGAATCGGGGTTATAAGAAATTTTTTGACTATTTTACAATAAAACTTATATACTCCCGCCCTTAATTATCAATGAGTATATGGATATGCAAGAAAGCTCAGAGGTTAAGTTTGTAAATGTGGTGTCTCTCAAAGGAGATTTGTTTAAGTCTGGGCAACAGACGCTCGTCAATCCGATAAACTGCCGCGGTAAAATGGGTAAAGGTCTGGCGTTAAAATTTAGCAAACAATATCCTGAGATGTTTCGTGATTACGTGCAACGTTGTAAAAGAAAGGAAGTTAAAATAGGTGAGCCCTATTTGTGGAAGGAAAATGATGCGCTGTGGATTTTAAATTTTCCTACCAAAGACGATTGGCGTAATCCATCGGAAATTTCTTATATCCATGATGGTTTAGCTTATTTGGCGACGCATGCTAAAGAATGGGGCGTGACGTCTTTGGCGATCCCAGCTTTAGGCTGTGGTTTAGGTGAGTTGGGTTGGCATAATGTTTATCCCCTCATTACAGAATATTTAGATCCATTGGACATACCGATTAAAGTGTATGAACCAAAAGGTGCACCGAAACATCAAAACAGTAGGATTGAAGAGCAGGACCCGATTAAAAAACGTCTTAGAGGTGCAGAGACAACTACGCCTGTAGAAGAGCGACAATTTATGTTTCATTACTATTCAAAAAAACCAAAAGCGAGCAGTGATATGGTTGAGCCTACCATAGAAAATACGATCAAATAAGTGTGAAATTTTTTAATGGTGTTTTAATTTAAGGTAGGTTGGGCTTTTGGCCCAACGGCTGTGCGTAGCACACAGACTCTTTTGCTGAAGTAGCGCTCCGCGCGTTTGTTGGGCCAAGAAGGCCCAACCTACTTTAGATAGGTCCTAATTCGATTCATCCCACGAGTCGCCCACGGTTATAGAAACTGTTAAGGGTACTGCTAATGTGGCAACTGATTCCATCATCGTTTGAATGGCTTGACGAACGTTTTCCAGTTCTGTTTTAGGCACTTCAAAGACTAATTCATCGTGGACTTGCATAATCATCGTCGCAGGAGGCTGCGAAAAGGTTTGTTGCCAAGCATATAATGTGAGCATCGCTTTCTTGATCAAATCTGCTGCGGTGCCTTGTAAAGGCGCATTAATGGCTGCGCGTTCTGCTGCTTTACGTTGCAGCGCGGAACGCGCGTTGATATCAGGTAGATCTAGGCGTCTGCCAAAAATAGTTTCTACATATCCCTGTTGATGCGCTAAGGCTCGTGTTTGATTCATATAATCTAAGACGCCTGGGTAGCGTGTGAAATAATGATCAATGTACTCCTGGGCTTTTTGCCGTGCAATGCCTAATTGTTTGGCAAGTCCAAACGCCGACATCCCATAAATGAGACCAAAATTGATGGCTTTGGCTTGACGCCGCATGTCAGACGTTACGGCACTGAGCGGTACCCCAGCTACTTCACTAGCCGTTGCAGTATGGATATCCAATCCGGCATGAAACGCTGAGATAAGTTGAGGATCTTGTGAAAGGTGAGCCATAATTCGTAATTCAATTTGTGAATAGTCAGCTTTTAGCAATACATGTCCTGGCGGTGCAATGAATGCACGACGAATCAAACGCCCTTCTTCCGTACGGATTGGAATATTTTGGAGATTGGGATCGGAAGAAGACAAGCGTCCGGTGGCGGCCACGGCTTGATTATATGAGGTATGCACACGACCCGTGTGCGGATTTATTTTTTTGGGTAGGGCATCAATATATGTTGAAACTAATTTGCTCAAGCTACGATAATCTAAAATAATTTTAGGTAGTTCATAATCTAAAGCAAGCTCTTGTAACACGGCTTCTGCAGTAGAGGGTTGTCCGGTAGGCGTTTTTGTATGAATAGGGATCTGTAGGTCTTCATATAAAATCGCTTGTAATTGTTTCGGGGAATTCAGGTTAAATGGTTTTCCGGCGACGGCGGTCGCTTGTTGTTCTAATTCCAATAAACGAGCTTTTAAGCGGATGCCATGTTTTTTCAAACGCTCTGGATCGATCAAAACCCCATGTTGCTCTATAGCGGCTAGAACAGGGATTAAAGGTGTTTCTAGCGTTTGTAATAAATGCTGCAATGAGGGAGACAGCTTTTGATATAAAATGTGATGGAGCTGTAAAGTGACCATCGCATCTTCTGCTGCATAAGGCGCGGCTTGGCTTACCGGGATTTGGTCAAAACGTAATTGTTTGACGCCTTTGCCTGCAATGTCAGTAAAACGAATGGTGGTATGGTGTAAATATTTTGCGGCCAGTGTATCCAAGTCATGCCGGCGATCTGCACTGGTTAAGAGATAAGATTCTAACATCGTGTCATAGAGGGGGCCTTGTAGTTGGATCCCACTGCGTTGTAATACGATGCTATCATATTTTAAATTTTGTCCTAATTTAGTAATATTAGGATTTTCTAGGTAGGGCTTGAGATCAGCGATGACGGTGGCATAGGCTAATTGTTGGGTGCCATCCGTGTGTCGCAAAGGAATATAAGCCGGTTTTTGTCCTTCGACTTGAAGTGCAATGCCTACCAATTCTGCGAGCATAGGATCTAAATGAGTGGTTTCGGTATCGACACAAATCAGTTGAGCCTGCTGGAGCGCTTGTAGATAATTTTGCCAAACGCTTAATGTGGTAATGGTGAGATAGTCGAATGCAGAGGGCGGTTGTATCGTAGGTGGCGTTGATGTTGGGGCGCTGGCTTCTGTTGGTATATCACGTAACCAGTTTTTAAATTCAAATTCTTCCGCTAAGATGCGTAATTGTGCAAGATCTTCGGGTTGTTGGATGAGATCTTGAGGTAGTACTGTTAAGGGTACGTCGGTTTTGATAGTGACCAGGCGTTTTGATAAGGGTAAATGCGGCAGGCATGTGCGTAAATGCTCACCGATTTTTCCTTTGAATTCTGCTGCATGTGCAACAATGTTGTCTAAATTTCCATAGGTTTCTAACCAGGATGTCGCCGTTTTAGGACCACATTTGGTGACACCAGGGACATTGTCTGAACTGTCGCCAACCAACGTCAGGTAATCGACTATTTGTTGAGGTGTTACACCAAATTTGTTTTTTACACCTTCTATATTAAGAATTTGGTCGCTCATGGTATTAATCAAGGTGACGTGTTCATTGACTAGTTGTGCCATGTCTTTGTCACCAGTAGAGATCAACACGGGCATGTTGACTTGAGTGGCTTGTATCGCGAGTGTCCCAATGACATCATCCGCTTCAACACCTGGAATGACGAGGATGGGCAAGCCCATCGCCTGTAGCACTTTTTGTAGAGGTTCGAATTGGATGCTCAATTCATCAGGCGTTGGAGCTCGGTGTGCTTTATAGTCTGGATACCATTCATCGCGAAATGTTTTGCCTTTTGCATCGAAAATCACAGCAATATGAGTGGGTTGATAGGTTTTGATCAGGCGCTTTATCATGGATGCCACCCCATATATCGCGCCGGTTGGTTGTCCCTTACTATTTTTTAAGGGTGGTAATGCATGGAAAGCACGATAAAAATAAGATGATCCATCTATCAGGATCAGGGGTTTATTCATTATTTTTATCCTTGATAGCAAGCAGCAGCGTTAATTTTTCATTTAATTGCGCAACTTTCTCGCTTAATGCTTGCATATTTTTGCGCATAAAAGGGATGCGGGTTACTGATAATTCTTGTTCAATGGCTTTATCTTTAGGTCGAGCAGGATTGCCTAAGTAGATATTTCCCTGTTTGAGATGTTTTTTAGGTGGTACACCCGTTCTGGCACCTAGAATGACGCCATCATCAATTTGCACATGATCACTGACCCCAACATTTGCGGCAAACGTGACATGATTGCCACTTTTTGTGCTCCCAGCAATCCCAGTGAAGGCACATAAAATATTATGTTTGCCTAATTGAACCGAATGGGCAATTTGTACCAGATTATCAATTTTAGTGCCTTCCCCAATCCGGGTATGACCCAGCGTTGCTCGGTCAATGGCCGTCAATGCACCAATTTCAACATCATTTTCAAGTATGACAGAACCAACATGTGGAATTTTATTGTGTTTGCCTTGCTCATAAAAATATCCAAAGCCGTCTGATCCAATGACTGTTTGCGCATGAATGCTGACCCTTTCTCCAATTTGAGTTTTATCATAAATGGTCACATGCGGATGAATCGTGGTGTGGGCACCAATGCGGACGTGATGTCCAATGGCGACATGGCTCTTGATGACACAATGATCGCCGATACTTGAGCCGGACTGAATCGTAACAAATGGTCCAATCGACACGTTTTCACCCATGATCACATCTTCTTCAATGACAGCACTGGGATGGATTCCTAAGGTTGGCGGATGCGCCGGGTAGAAATGTTCTAACAATTGCATAAACGCTTTGAAAGGATTCGCCACTTGAATGATGGGTTTTTGCAAATTGTCGACCAGGTCACTGACCAAAACTGCTCCTGCTTCTGAGTTCTCAGCTAGTTTGATGTTATCGGTGCCTTCCGCAAATACTAAAGATTGCGGCAAGATGTTATCAATCGGCGCCAGGGTTTCAATCAAAATCGTTGCATCACCTATCACAACACCATGCACAATTTTGGCAATGTCATTCAAACTGGCTTTCATTACATTTCCTAAAAATTTAAAGGATGATTATACTAGGGTCTGTTGACAATTCATATTGCCGATTAAAAATCGCCAACACTATGTTCTGTGGTTTGTCCTTGAACGACCCCGCTTAGAGTCAATCGGAAATGTTATCCCCGCGTCGACGGGGATTTATTTATGAGGCTCGTTTCAAAATCAGTGCAGCATTTGCACCGCCAAAAGCGAAATGATTGGAGAGCGCGATATCTACTTTTTGGTGGCGGGCATGATGAGGAATATAATCGAGATCACATTCTGGATCGGCTTCATGTAAATTAATAGTCGGTAATAAAATACCGTGCTGTAAACTTAGTACAGTAGAGATAATTTGCATGACACCGGCAGCACCAATAGCATGACCGGTCATGGCTTTTTGTGCGGTGATGGGAATATTGTAAGCCTTGGATGCAAAAACTGCTTTGATAGTTTGTGTTTCAGTAAGATCATTCAATTGTGTCCCTGTACCATGTGCATGGATGTATTGAATATCATTGGGTGACAATCCGGCATCTTGTAATGCCATTTGAATGGAGCGAATTTGTCCCTGTGAATGGGGGGCTGTGATATGGAACGCATCACAACTGGCGCCATATCCAATGATTTCTGCCAGAATGGTAGCGCCGCGGGCTTTTGCATGCTCATATTCTTCTAGGACCATGATGCCAGCACCGTCAGCCATGACCAAGCCATCGCGATTTTTGTCAAAGGGTCTATTAGCACAATGAGGTTGCTCATTTTGAGTGGACATGACTCGCAATTTACACCACGCGGACATGATGCTTTCCCAAATCAAAGATTCCGTACCGCCACAGACAGCCGTATTGAGATAACCTTGCGTGATTTGTCGATAAGCATGACCAATAGCTTCAGCAGAGGAAACACAAGCATTGGAAATGGTGGAGTTTGGTCCACCCAGACCAAAAGCGATCGCAATATGATTTGCGACAGAGTTAGGCATGCCGCGAATGACTGATAAAGCAGGTATTTTTTTCCAATTGTTATTATAAAAGGCTTTGTAGGCAGACTCTAATTCTGGGGTGCCACCTAAGCTGGTTCCGATGTAAGTACCGGTGGATTGTCGTTGCGTCTCGGTTAATTGTGCTTGAGAAAGTGCATGATGAGTGCAAAACAAGGCATACTGTGCCACTTTCGGATATCGATTTGTACGCTGAAACTCTGGCAAATGTTCTAAGTTGAAATCTTTGATTTCTCCGCCAATTTGAGTGGGGTAAGGCGTGGGATCATAGCATTGAATCCGTTGGATACCACAACTACCTTTGACCGCAGCTTGCCAAAAATTGTCTAACCCATTGCCAATAGACGAAGTGATTTCCATCCCGGTAATGACAACACGTTTTTTCATTGAGCGTCCTTTTGATGATTGCTAGTTTTGCTAGAAGAATCGTTGGTATCACTATGGCATAAAATAGCAGACAAACCAAATTCTGGTGCTTGACTGACGGTGCTCCAATAATCGTGCGCATTTGTGATTTGAAATCCTAATCCATCATATAGTTTTAATGCAGATTCATTCTTGACTTCTACGTCCAGGACAATTCTAGGTTTATTATTAATAAGTGCATGATTAATGCAATATCTGATGAGGGTTCTAGCTAATCCCCGTCCGCGATAATCAGGAAAAACACCGATATCTGTGATGCGAGCGCGGTCGTTTTCTTTGAATACATGTGCTTTTCCTACGACGCGTTGATCTTGTAATAACACGAAGATGGCGCAGTTGCTTGTGGCAAGAAGGTTGCGAAATACTTCTTCTGGGTCAGGTTTTTTATTTGGAAAGCAGATGTCATCTAATTCAATTAAGATAGGAATATCTTTGGCGGTCGCCAAACGAATGGGTACGGGTTTAAAGGTGACCGTGACAGGTTTGTGTGGATCATATTGCATTTGGCGTTCAGAGCCATGAAAACTCAGTCCTAATTTTTGGATCCAGGCTTGATTCGGAGTTTGAGGACTTGAAAAATATAGAGTCTGTATGTTTTCTGCTTGTAACGTAGGGATGATCTCTTTTAGCATGGTACGTGCGATGCCGCGGCGCCGGTATGCTGGATCAACCATCAAAGCAACTTCGCATGCAGTCGTATAAAAGAAGAACGTGCGAAGATAGCCCACTAACAGATCATCATCATAATACAGCACATTGCAAGGCAACATGTGGCGTTTATCAATCAAATGTTTATAGATAGGAATTGTATTATGATCGACTTTGCGACAGCGCGCCATCAATCCTTCGAGGTCATCGACTTGTTTTAAACTCATTTGGTGAGTGCGTGTTATCATCATAGCCATATCAGTTTAAGAGATTATAAAAAATACTACAAATACCCCAGCGAGCATCAGTAACAGCGGTTCTACTTTTTTATGCGTGAGTATTTTTAAAAGAGTACATAATACAACGCCAGCACCGATACCATCAGCGATGGATTCCGTAAATGGGATCAACATAATGGTTAACATACTAGGTGCAGCTTCTACCATGGTCGCTAATTGTAAATCTTTGACTTGCTTCATCATAGAACAAGCAACGTATAAGAGTGCAGGGCCGATGGCAAAATTTGGAATGGTTTCAGCTAATGGGAAGAAAAATAGCATCAACAAAAAACCAATCGCAACTACGATAGCCGTGACACCTGTCTTTCCGCCTGCAGCAATGCCCGCAGCGGATTCGATATAAGGAGACGTGCTAGCTGTCCCAAGTAATCCTGCAAAAGTGGATGCGGTAGCATCTGTAATGAGACTACGGTTGAATCTTTGTGAATAATTAGGACATTGCTTCAGAAGGGGTTCATTTAATAGACCAATGATGGTGCCGGTTGCGTCAAAGACCGTGATCAGAAAAAAAGTAAAAATAGTTTTTAAACCAATAACGGACCATAATCCGGAAAATTCCAACGACAGAAAGGTTCCTTGCATACTGGGTGGCATTCCAACAAGGCCGTTCCATTTTGTGTAACCAAAGATCAAACTTAGTAAGGTAATACTTAGAATGCCATATAAGATGGCACCTTTGATGTGGTAAGCATCTAAAATAAGAATGATGACAAATCCTAATAAAAATAAGAGATGTTGTGGTTCGGTGATTTTTCCTAAATGCAATGTGTGTTCATCCATGACAACGAGGCCATTGGTTTGTAATGAAATCAAAGCGATCAGCAAGCTGATGCCGATTAAAATAGCAATTTGCAAATTGTATGGGATAGATTCGGTTAGGATGCGTCGAAGCGGAGTCAGTGTAACACCGATGAACATTAAGCCAGAAATGAACACCATACCCAAGGCATGTTGCCAGTCAACTTTAAGGCCTTGTACAACGCTGTAGGTAAAGTAAATATTCAGAGCCATGCCAGGAGCTACCCCGAAAGGGGTTTTGGCATACCAGCCAGTAAAAGCACATGCAAAGGCAGTAATCAGACAGGTTGCAGTGAATACTGCGCCTGCATCCATGCCAGCTTTATGTAAAATGGATGGATTGATAAAAATGATATAGACCATGGTTGAAAAAGTGGTAATTCCGGCCAAGATTTCTGTTTTGAATGCTGAATCATGCAAAAGGGACCGAAATTGTTTGCTTACCATGATGGTCTATAGCCTCTTCAAGCGAACGGTCAGCAGGCCCAAGTGTCTGTTGACAGTGCAAATTTCGAGAGGATGCTTCAAGAGCATGCGTCAAGCTCGCTTAAGCGGGCATGACGCAGTTTGATGGAGCCCCGATTCTAATCTGCTTTTTTCGCAGTCAATTTTTCTTTAATTCGCGCTGCGCGACCTGCCAAATTACGGAGGTAATACAATTTCGCTCTACGTACATCTCCACGGCGTTTGACGGTAATGCTATCAACAACTGGGCTGTAGGTTTGAAACACGCGTTCTACCCCTACATTATGCGAAATTTTACGCACTGTAAATGCTGAATTTAATCCGCGGTTACGCTTGGCAATAACAACCCCTTCAAAAGCCTGAAGACGTTCACGCGTGCCCTCTTTGACTTTTACTTGTACCAATACGGTATCACCTGGGTTGAAATCAGGGATGGTTTTGCCTTGCATTTGCTCAGCTTCGATTATATCTATGATGCTTGTCATCATTACTCCTCGGTTTTCTGTTCTGACTGAAATTCAGTCAGCAATTGTTTATCTGTTTCATTTAGTGACACATTTGCAAGCAAATCTGGGCGTTTTAACCAGGTTTGTCCTAATGCCTGCTTTCTTTGCCAACGGGCAATCAATTGATGACTACCACTTAACAAGACCTCTGGCACAGCCATAGCATTTGCTTCGGCTGGGCGAGTGTACTGGGGATAATCTAGTAAGCCGTGCATGAATGAATCAGCTGCTGCTGAAGCAGGATGCCCTAGACTTCCTGGAAGTAAACGGACGATGGCATCAATAAAAATCATCGCCGCGAATTCCCCACCACTTAATACAAAATCTCCTATGGACCACTCTTCGTCAACATCATGCATGATGATACGTTCATCAATGCCTTCATAGCGTCCTGCTATCAATAACAGAGGACAGCGTGTTTCTGCAAGATCTTTCAGTTTTGCTTGACCTATTTTTTGTCCTTGGGGACTTAAATAAACGGTCTTACATCCTGGCAAATGCTGCTTAGCATGCGTAATGGCTGCGTGCAACGGTTCATACATCATGACCATGCCAGGCCCACCGCCGTATGGTCTATCATCAATTTGCCTGTGCTCATTCTTAGACCAGTCTCGCGGATTCCAGCAGGTCACCTGCGCCACGTTTTGGTCAAGAGCTCGTCCTAAGATGCCATATTGTAATGCGGCAAACATCTCCGGAAAAATTGTGATGATACCTATATCCATTATGGGCTTCATCACTTAAAAATTTTCATCCCAGTCAACGACAATTTGTTGTTGTACAGGGTCTACCGACACGATATATATCCCAAGGATATATGGAATTAAGTAACGTTTTTCGCCACTCACAATCAACACATCATTTGCACCAGTCGCCAAAACTTCGGTAACCTGCCCCAGTGGGGTGCCGTCTTTATTGACCACATGCATTTGTGTTAACTCATGCCAATAGTATTCACCGCCAGATAATTTCGGCAGTTGGGCTGATAATATCCCAATATTGCAATTTGTTAATTCTGCAATGCTCTCACGTTCTGAGTAGCCCACTATGTTAACCAGAATTTTTTGGTTCTGGATCTGAAATGTTTCCAGAGCCAGAGGCAGCCATTGATCTTTTTTTTGGATATGCCATGGCAAATATTCTAGGATAGCAGTCTCAGGTTCTGTAAATGAGATGACCCGAATGAATCCTTTTAATCCCTGAGGACGACCAAATCGCCCCAGCGTTACCCATTCAGATTCTTTATTCACTCGCTGTGGCAGCTACTTTTTTATGTTCTTTGGCTAAAGAGGCGACTCGGTCCGACAATTGAGCACCTTGTTTTTGCCAATGATCTAATTGATCTAGCTCTAAATGTAAACGTATTTCGTTCCCACGGGCAATAGGATTATAGTAGCCAATGCTGGCAATATAATTACTATCACGACGTTTACGACGATCTGTTACAACGATATGATAAAAAGGACGCTTTTTTGCGCCAGCTCTAGCCAAACGGATCACAACCATCATTACCTCGACAAGCTTGGTTATAATAAAAATGTCCTGCATTATATGAAAGATAGAAATGAAACGCAAGAGTGAAACGTAGTTCTGTATCGACAAGCGTATTTAGCGAGATGGATAGAACTGCACTATACTGAATAATAAATCTTCATGGAATGTGTCTGGCATGATTATTGCGCTAACAACTGATTCTGAAACTATTGTTGGTTCACGTTATCTGGCTACGTTGTATCATGAACGTATTGTGCCGGCGACTACATTTTTCGATGTGACGCGAGATCCAAGCGAATGGTTGCCGGATCAACACCTCACTTTTTTAAGTCATTCTAAAAATGTGACAGACAGTGAAGGGAAAGTCGAAGTTCAATATGCCGGGTTATCTGCAACAGAGTTTGTCAATAAATTTACTGCTGTGATGTCTCCAGACCAGGCAAGACATATTTCTCATATCGATTTCATTGGGTGTAATATTGGTTATATCGATGCCGAAGGACATGGGTTTGTCATCGATGTTGTGCGGCAATTGCAAGAGCGTGGCTATCATATGCCCATTAGTACTTTTATGAGCGAGCATAATGATTATGATTCGTTGTCGGTGAATTGTTGCCCCATTAATCAAAATGGTCTGCAAGCTAATATTTGGCGTTTAGTGGGCTTAAGAACAGCGGAAGATTCAAAAGTTGCGGCTGTGCTGAATAAAAAACTGCGTAGCATTGCAGTGAAAAAACAGAATCTCAATACAGAGTTAAGTCGCTTGCAAAGCACGACATCCTTGGCAGGTACCACTTCCCAAAAGCCCAAACAGGCAGCGCTACTCATGATGATGAATGGCCCGCAACACAATCCATTATTTTCTGGTGAACGGAAAACACAAATTATTGATGAATTGAAAGCGCTTGGAAAATTAGAGAGCACCATAGCGCAGCAGTTACAAGCGTTGTATGTGATTTTGAGTTTGACCGATAATCCTCGTGTACTGTTCAATGCATCTCCTGATATTTATAATGTTGGTAACCGATTAAAAAAATGGCTGCTGCTGCAGCCTGTTGCTGAAGATCGCGAGACAGATTCTGAAAGCTCTGGCGACAAGGACTCTGCAGATTGGCATGAATCCTAATAAATGAACTTAAAGAGGCAATGATGATTCTCCTTTTAACGCATTCAGAAGAAAATAAAACAGCGCTCAAAGCGTTGCTCCGTAGTTATCCTAGTGAAACAGTCCATGATGATTGGTTGTTTGATAGTATGGATGATGCTGGGAGCACCCTGACTTTATTGGATATCATGGCTGACAGCGTACTAGTGGCCAAAGAAATGGCGAAAGCGTTGATGGATAGAGGGTTTGCATCGACTCAGATTACGACTATCCAAATTTTAATCTCTGATCTCAAACCTGATGTCCCGATTTTAGGTTTTGCAACAGAATTATGTCATGAAATCATCCGGTTGCTGCCTGATAGAACATTACAAATGATTGTTCCCAATGATTTGAATAGTCCTACTTTTTTGGTGCCGCCTGACATTCATGCACAAGATTGGACCGTTTATGACGCACCCAGCCCTTATTGGTCGTTCTCTGCTAGCCAAACAGCGTATGATTTTCAAGGTAGGCTAGTTGACTATCGTGGCTTATTGACACACGCATCCTTTCAAGGTGCGCTGTCGGATTTATTGAAAGAGCGCTCTTATATGGTGAATTCGGCAGATGTGAAAACTCAGTTTAGCGTGGAGGATGATCTGGCTTATTCACCGTCACATCCTCGTTTGAGCGTACGAAGCTAGGACGGCGTTATTACATAAAATTTATTTTACCATTGGTCATGACATTCTGTTCACATGTCTTCATCTATCTCCGAATTGGGTACAATGCCACAACAATGAATGGATCCCCGCCTGCGCGGGGATGATAATATAATGTATGCAACAAAGCCGTATAAGCCGCGGGACGGAGGGCTTCCGAAGATGAATTGTCAGTAGACGCTATTCTTTATCAGGCAAAAATTGATTCATCCCTGGCAAGCCTTGCACGCCACGCATCATATTTTTTAAACCACCAGGCTTAGAAATTTTTTGCATCATTTTTTGCATCTGTTCAAAGCGTTTTAAGAGACGATTCACGTCTTGAATTTGTGTGCCAGAACCCATCGCAATGCGGCGTTTACGTGAACCGATGATGATCTTGGGTATGCGACGTTCTTTGGGTGTCATAGAATTGATAATGGCGACGGTTTGCGCTAACGATTTATCATTCACTTCGTTTTTAGCGTGTTGTGGAATGTTTGACATGCCGGGTAATTTATTGAGCATCCCAGAA
>CAISKC010000087.1 GCA_903885895.1 uncultured Legionella sp. | reverse complement strand
TATTCAATGAAATTATTGCTTCATTTATTGATGCGTTCATTCAAGACAAAGAGCATTTGAATCCTAAATTTCAAGCTGCTGTCAATGCGTAACTTCTAACATCATATAAATCACGAGGTCGTGTGCGCTCCGAGAGTGCTCTGATTTTTTCTGCAAACACCTCTATATATGAATAACATTGGATATTGTAACGTCTCGCTTTAATTTGCATCCTTCGTCCCACGCTAATTGACGTGAGACAAAAGTGCAGACTCCTCTTTACCACAGACATTATTAAGTTAACCTTGTTTAAGTATGGCGATCGCTTCCCTCATAATATCATCAGGAAGATGGTTTATTTTTTTATCAGTAGCCAGACGCAGTGCGGTAACCAATATTCGGTGAACTTGGCGTGGGTTTCCTTTAGATGAGAGTCGAAGAAGCTCCACGCCAGAATCAGATAGTAGGTTATGCGCACAACCTGCTTGGTTTAGACCATGAGAGAGAAAATGTTTAAAATCTTCTCGATCCAAAATAGGCTTAAGCTCATAGCGCGCTTGAATTCGCGATGCTAGTGCTGAGTTTGCTGGCCGATCTATTTCGCGCGCAAGCCCGGGATGACCAGCTAACCAGACAGTCATGTAGTCTTTGGAGTCGAACACAAAATTAAGAAAAGACGGAAAATCTCTAAAAAAATCACAGGGAAGGTTTTGAGCTTCGTCAATGATGAGCACCGGCAGAATGTTTTTTTGAGTGATGAGATCCGTCACATGATTTTTAATGTCGCGCCATAGCTGAGACCGTCGATAAGATGGAACCAAGCAAAATAAGATTGCCATTTGGCGATAAAAATCTAATCGACCAAAATCAGTTTCAGCAATATAAAATACGCGGTGCTGATGAGGATTTAAACTGGATATAGCCCTAGATCCATGTTTGTGAGATACTATAGCCACAGTAATGGATGATGTGGTTTTAAATGACAGCGGAAGTAATTACAGCAAACGAAGATGAAGTTGTACTCCAAGTAAGATTCAAATTAAGTGGCTCGCTGATGGAAATGGAAGAGGCCATTCAATTAGCGGTGAATGAGGTTGGTTCTCTTGCAACGCATCAAGCACTAAAGAAATTTGATACAACCGGTGCGCCGATACAAATTGGCAGCATTCGCATGACGTCCAAAGGCGAAGAGCTTAAGCGGTATGAAACGCCGTATGGATCAGTGGATATCCCGCGTCATGTTTATCAAACCTCTAAAGGAGGTAAGATTTACTGCCCTCTAGATGAGCGAGCTCGCATCATAACAAGCTCTACGCCTCGATTTGCCAAGATTATTTCCCATAAATACACGCAATTAAGTGCGCGCGAAGTATCTGACGATTTGCAAATCAATCATGGTCGCTCTGTTTCGCGCTCCTTTCTTCAAAATGTAGTTGACGTTGTTGGGAGCATAGCTCAAGCCACGGAAGAGGATTGGATGTATGAGATACCAAAACAAGATGAACGCGTAGCAACGGTATCATTAAGTTTGGATGGGACGTGCATTTTGATGCGTGAAGACGGTTATCGAGAGGCTATGGCTGGAACGGTCTCTCTATACAACCAAGACGGAGAACGATTACACACGATTTATTTAGGTGCTTCCCCTGAATATGGAAAGCCCAAGTTTTTAGAGCGTTTGGAACGCACGGTTTATCATGTACGCTTGCAATACCCTGACGCCAAATATGTTGGTATTGCAGATGGAGCCAAGGTAAATTGGGATTTTTTAGACAAGCATACAGAGTGCCAAATCTTGGATTTTTATCATGCAACCGAATATTTGACTGATGTTGCACGTGCCGTTCATCCTGGCCCTAAGCTGGAAGGGAAGCGTAAAGACTGGCTTTCTGATGCCTGCCACCGCCTGAAGCATGATAAAAACGCAGCATTGGACCTGCTCGAGGAAATGAAAAAAATAGATACCAGTCGCATTAAAGATGAAATAGAGTCCAAACTAAAAGCGGCCATTACCTATTTTACAAATCAAGCGCATCGCATGAACTACGATGAATACCGTGAAATGAATTTACCGATTGGATCGGGTGTAACTGAAGCTGCCTGCAAAACGCTGGTTAAGCAACGGTTGTGTCAATCAGGAATGAAGTGGAAGGATAAAGGAGCCGCTCTTGTTCTGCGTTTGAGAGCATTAGTATGCACAAAGGGATGCTGGGATCAATTTTGGGATCGTATAAATCAAGCTGGGTTAGCTGGTCTATCTAACATCAAATAGAGGCTATACCCTAAAATACCTTTGAATGACTGCTAATTTTGGGAGATCGATAATGGCCTACAGGCCTTTCTGAATAAGAGATTGATTAAAATCTCGTGGGACTTTTGTGTCGTTTGTACGTTAGCACCCTATATAAACAGGAGTCTACTCATAGAAGCGCATCCATGAGATTTTTTACCAATGCACCTCCTTCTGAAGT
>CAISKC010000086.1 GCA_903885895.1 uncultured Legionella sp. | reverse complement strand
TGCTTTAGGCTTCGAGACGTAGCTGCGCTACTCCTCAGCCCGAACGGATCTTTATCATGTTATTTTATTCTAAAATATTACATAGATCCTGTTTTTACATATGCAATTTTCTAATTCTGTGTATTTTCGTGGGGATACATCAGGGTGCGAGGAGCGTAGCGACTGCTTTAAAAAACGTACCGTACAGAGACAAACATGAGTAAATCATGGCGATACATTATTAAATCGGCTAAAATACAAACTATGTTTTAAATCCGCACAAGCCGCGGGACGTGGGCATCTGAACTGTCAACAGACCCTAGTTTATTCTCTCCATTCTAAATACCAAACTCTACAATAAAAGGATCATATGACTATTGCATTAGTATGGTTTAGGCAAGATTTAAGATTGAATGATAATCCTGCTTTTATCGACGCCTGTACTCATTATCAAACTGTGGTTCCTTTGTATATTTATGACAAGAAACATAGCGTATTAGGAGAGGCACAAGCGTGGTGGTTGCATCATAGTCTTGTCGCTTTAAAAAAATCCTTAGATAAGAAGGGATTATGTTTGGTACTACGTTCCGGAAATCCAAGAGAAATTATTTTAGACTTGATCCAGAAATTATCTGTCAAAGCAGTCTATTGGAATCGCTGCTATGAGCCGGCAGCTATTGCACGAGACAAAAAAATTACAACGGCTTTGTTAGCGCAGGGTATTGAGGTCTGCAGTTCAAATGGTAGCTTGCTGCATGAACCCTGGACTATTCAAAATAAAAGTGGTGGTTATTTTAAAGTATTTACACCTTACTGGAAACACTGTAGACAAGCTATGCAGATCCAACCTGAGGCTCATTTGACCCACCGACCTCATGGACTTGAAGTCCAAAGTGATTCTATTAATAAATGGCAATTATTACCAAATATTTCTTGGGCTGCACGCTTTCCTGAGTTCTGGACTCCAGGAGAAAGAGGTGCACAGAAAAATCTGGATACCTTCATTAATCATCATTTGAACGGATACAAAAAAAACCGAGACTTCCCAGAAAAAAATGTCACCTCACGACTGTCACCCCATTTGCATTATGGTGAAATTAGCCCCTCGACGATCTTAAGGGCTATTAACTTAGTTAAATTAGAGTCTAAATCTGATTTAGCATCCATTGAGCATTTTTTATCTGAGATCGGATGGCGAGAGTTTTCGGTCTATCTACTTTATCATTTTCCTAAATTACCATCTGAGAATTTTAGGCATGAATTTGATCTATTTCCTTGGCTAAATGAAAAAAAAGCATTAATTCGGTGGCAACAAGGTATGACGGGCTATCCACTCGTTGATGCTGGAATGCGGGAGTTATGGGCAACTGGCTATATGCACAACCGCGTGCGCATGATTGTGGCCTCATTTCTTACCAAGGGATTACTGATTGATTGGCGTATCGGCGCAGACTGGTTTTTAGATACCTTAGTCGATGCAGATCTAGCAAACAATAGTGCCAGTTGGCAATGGGTAGCGGGATGTGGTGCGGACGCGGCACCTTATTTTCGTATTTTTAACCCAGTACTACAGAGTCAGAAATTTGATCCCAATGGAACTTATATTCGTCAGTGGGTTCCGGAGTTAGTCACCGTTAAAAACCAATCAATACATGCTCCTTGGGAAGCTGCTGATTCTAAATCAGTGTATTCGAACACAGGTTATCCCGAACCTATGATTAATCATTCAGTTGCAAGAGCCAGAGCATTGAGTTATTACCGTCAAATAAAAAGGAAGATAGTCTGATGATGAATCATCGTTTTTTTATGTTTGGCTTTGGTTACACAGCAAAAGCTTTGGCTCAGAAGCTCCACCAGCTCGGTATCGAATCTGTTGGAACCACACGTCATAATACAAAAAAAATAAGTTCTGCTTCAACGGAAAAACTGATTGATTTTAATGATCCAGAAGTAATAGATGATTATCTCAGTAAATCTAAATATCTTTTAATTAGCACGCCTCCCACTCCAGACATAAATGATCCTGTTCTATTTCAATATGGTGAGTTAATTAAGAAACATGCTGCTCATCTTCAATGGGTAGGCTATCTTTCATCGACTAGCGTTTATGGTGACCATCATGGGAAATGGGTTGATGAGACAAGTGATTGTAACCCACATTGTTTAACAGGAAATTTGCGCTTAAAAGCAGAGCAAGCATGGCTTTCTCATGCAAAGTTACATCAAATTCCTTTACACATTTTTAGATTAGCAGGTATCTATGGACCAGATAGAAATCCTATGCAACGTATTGATGCAGGGAAAAAATATAGTATATTCAAAGAAGGACAGGTTTTCTCTAGGATACATGTTGATGATATTGTGTCTGTTTTACTTGCCTCAATCAATGCCAGTAACCCTTTGTCTCTATACAATGTAGCGGATGATGAACCAGCGCCCTCACATGTGGTGGATGCCTATGCTTCTTTGTTATTGAAACGGACTGCATTGCCTTTGCTCCCAATTGAAAACGCTTCTTTATCACCAATGGAAAAGGATTTTTACTCAAACAACCGACGCGTCTCTAATTTAAAAATCAAACAAGAACTTCATGTTTCTTTACAATATCCTTCTTTTCGTGAAGGCCTCGCTCAAATATGGAAAGAGGATTTTTCGGGAAAATATTAATAAGCAAAGGACTTGCCATGCTTTCTAAATCTTTTGGTTTTGCTCTTGTATTGGCTGCTCAGCTTGTATTTGCCACATCAGACCTATTATTACCCTATGCCACCATCAATGCTGAGGCCGATTATTTATCTGATTTTTATTCTCTCGCAAACTTTGCAAATTATTTACCCGGGACCCATTACACTTTAAGTGGCGATACCAACCTCTTACCTTATGTCTACGTAAAAGATAATCAACTGATGTTGTCAGAAAATATAACGATGGAAACATTGCCTACTTTTTCAAAAAGCTGTTCCATTTTAAATGAGGATCCAGATACATTACTTTGTCATCTAACCGTAACCTCCGACCAGAATCAAACTGGGACGCTCCCAGTCATTCTAAACTATGGATTACGTGCTAAAACGATTGAGGAAATCATTGCAGCACGAGTACAAGGCAATATTGTGAATATAAGCCAACCTTATTACTATGAAATTTCAGCAACTCCAAACGATTTCTCTCAAAGTAGTACCTCGGTGGTTGATCTGAACAATTATTTTACTGCCCCAGATAATAAAATCACCTTTACCTTAGACGCGACGCATATAGCAGGCGTACACGCGCCCTGCCCTATTAAATTGATTTCGAATGTAAACCAAACTGTTTGCGCCAATACAGATTCTTTTTCTATTGATCCTGTCTCAGGAAATTTAAGTGCAAAAAACCTCCAAGCAGGTATCTATCAAATTAACATCCATGCCCAACGACTCATCGATACTGTAACAGAGCATGCTTGGCAAACCTTTTATATAAATGTCCAAATCAATAATCCTACTCTTGCAGAGTGGAAAACGGGCGCTGTTGCTTCAACAAATGTACTGGGGTCCTTTCCTTCTATCTATGTTTATTCCGCAAAAGATCCCCAGAAAGACTCTGATTGGGCAAGCGATTATCAAGCGTATGCCGATGATTTAGGTGCTATCAATAGTACCTATCTAACTAAAGACCCCATTAAAACGGTCTTTGTAGAAATGATTTCGATCTTATATGCGAATGGTAGTCCCAACTGGCCGTTACAACCCAACCCCAATCCGGTGGATCAGATTACACTCAATGGTATCGTCAATAATCGGCCTACTATGGCGAGCTGGATCAACGATTTGATAGCGCCATTCCAATCCCAAAGTGTTGGAATAACCTTGAATTATACTTTTGATAATCATGTGAAAGCTGATTTGTTGTCCTTCAATAATCAACAACAAGATATCCTTGCAGAGACTATGATTGCGCCCATTATTCAATATAATTTAGACGGTATCGCTATGGATTTAGAAGGCGGGTTTCATCAACCTGCGGCAGCCGCATTATTTAAAAAAATAGCCGATCGTTTGGCCTATCATGGTAAATGGTTTAGCTTCTATTACTTTGGCGACATTTTCAAACCCAATATGTTTGCCGCATTCGGACCTCTAGGAATTGCAAATATTTCCACCTATGATGTCGGGCAGTATCGTGCCCCAGAAACTAACACGGATGTCATACCTGCCACCTTAAGCTACGAATGGGGTGGATTTACACAGGATCAAGCTTTAGCTTTTTACACAAATCTCGGTCTTGATCAATCTTGTACTACCATCAACAATGCCGGTTATTACAGTCCTGTCAGCTATTGTAATTTAAGTACCAATGATTCTTACTCAGAAAATAATCGCCGCTTTCAAGACAACTATCATCAAATTTCTACCCATGATGCTGTCATCTATTTTAATGGAAAATACCAACTTGCACTTCCTCTGGCAGATTCTGCTACAGAATGGTCTGCCGTAGAAATATGGAATCCTGATTTCACGCCTACGATATTCGAAACTGGTCGCATCCTCACAACGACCACCTGTGCACAGATTGATAATAGGTTTCTTATTAACAATGAGTATGATTTAAAAAACAATCCGACTAGCGTTGCGTATAAAACATTAGAGACTTGTCTATTAGCTGATGCAAGCCATCAAGTCGTCACAGGGCTTCCCATGCAAGCATTTTCACCCTGTGGTCCCAATACTCCGTATGCACAATGCATCCTTGTGTCCAGTTTACCCGGCTCTGCTTCTATTCAGAAACCTGATGTAGTCCGATCTACTATTCTTGATTACGTACGCAATAATATACGCGTCTATCAAGATACGAATCAAGAACATGCCACCGGGTACTCCATTTTTGCTCTGGAAAATGCATGGACTGCACCCGCGGGTGCCTTTGGTCTATCAAGTGCTGCGAATATAACTGTGCAAGAACCTTGGTATATTGGCTATCATTTCCCCAACAACCCCGACCCTTATTTTAATCAAGAGGATATCAGTATTCTATGGCAGGGTTTTGCCGATTTGGATCTGTAATGTAGAACCACTATTATCAATAAACAGTCACAACCCATCAATTTGGACTGTTTTTTTAATAGTAGTCTATAATAAGAACATATCTATTTCTAAATTGTGTACGATGCATATTAGAAAAAAGATGCTGTTTAGGTCTAATGTAAAAGTAATCTATGCGAAACTCAGGAGAAAGTCATGAAAAAATCATTCTTAGTAACCATCGCTTGTGTTATGTGTGTATCATTCAGTATGTTGTCAGGATGTGGCACTGTAAATGGTACCGGTAAAGCTATCTCTGACATTGGAAATGGTGCCGGCAGTGATATCAATAGTGCTGGGCGTGCTGTACAAAGAGCTTCTTAATACCTAGGTTCAGGTTGAGCGCAAGCGCAAGCCCAACCTGAACCTAATTTTTCTTAAAGATAATGCCGCCTTTCCCATCTGTCGGAGTGCAACAGTCCTGGTTATGCCAATGTTCCATTATCAATCACAAATCGATAACGCACATCCCCTTTTACGACACGGTCATACGCTTCGTTGATTTTTTCAATAGGTATCAGTTCTATATCAGACGTGATGCCATGTTTTCCACAAAAATCCAGCATTTCTTGCGTCTCTTTGATACCACCGATAAGCGAGCCAGCCAATTGTTTGCGTTTCAAAATCAATGCAGCCGGTGCAATGGAGGACTGGTTTTCTGGTAAACCAACTAGGACCATGGTTTTATCTCGATTTAATAGACCCAAGTACGCGCTTAGATCTAGGTTTCCTGCAGCCGTATTCAGCATGAAATCAAAATAATTGGCATATTTTTGAAAAACACTCTTATCTGATGTATTGATAAACCCTTTTGCACCAAAGCTTAAGGCATCTTCTTTTTTACGATCAGAAGTACTTAATACGGTGACGTCTGCACCCATAGCAGCAGCAAGTTTGACAGCTATGTGGCCTACT
>CAISKC010000085.1 GCA_903885895.1 uncultured Legionella sp. | reverse complement strand
GGACAATTAAAGTTAGGAATAGTGGACTCTCGTGTAGATAAAATAATTAGACCTTATTGATAAATAAGGTCTATAAGTGTAAACCATGTACCCGGTTTCATTTGTAAAGTATCTGCCCGGTTGCACAAAGGGCGGATGAGGGTTGTGATAAATATCTAAAAATATATCGTATCGTTTTTCTGTTTTTAAAAGTACCTTTCTTGCCTTTAAATTAAGGCGTTCACATTCTTCAACCATCTTCGCTGAGCCTGCAATTGTGTAGGCATGATCACCAGAGCAGAGCCTGTTATGGTCACATAAGCGGTTTGTGCACTGAGTCGATTACATAAACTAACAGGAGTTTGTACGCAAGGATAAGCCAGACCTATCGAATCGCCATAACCGGGATTTTGCGCAATATACCCACAATAATCTCCAATCTCACCGTGCAAGGTCACGACCTCGTTTTCTGCCCAGCGTAATGTTTGTTGCTCGCCATATAACATGATCGGTCGGTGTTTGCGATAGGCTTGTTGCAGTGCTAATTTGTTGGCTTCATGATGATCGTCTCTACCACCTGTCGCGCAAATAATACTGATTTCTTGAGCCTGTTGTGCGTCACAGTAGTGAATGGCTTTGCTGAGATCGGTAAACATTTGATCTTTAGCTGGGACAATGAGAACGCCATGCTGCCCAGTATAAGGCAGGGCATGGTCAGACAATGTTTGAAAATTTTCGATGATACCCCAATGAGCTTGGGTATGAGGGTGGATAGAATCAAAGTCACCTAAAATGATGTGTGGCGTTATGCCCAGTGCCAAAAGTTTATCTGCGGCGCCATCCAAAGCAATGATCTGACGATCTTGAATGGCCTCTACAAGGATGTCTCGATTTAAAAACGGACCATTGGCAATGATGATAAACTTTTTCAACCGGGCAGATCTCTTACTACAAATTGCTATCAATAAAAGCGATGAGTTGTGATTTTGATAATAATCCCATTTTCATAGCTTCAACTTGCCCATTTTTGAATAAAATCAAAGTGGGAATACTCATGACGCCATATTTTGCTGGGGTGTCAGGGTTTTCATCAATATTGACTTTAGCAAAGCCCATTTGTTCGTTATGACTCGCCGCGATGTCTTCGAAAATAGGGGCTAATGCGCGACAAGGGCCGCACCACTCTGCCCAAAAATCTACTAAAACAGGTTTGCCTGCAGATAAGACATCTTCTTCGAAACTAGCATCGGAAACAGCTTTAATATATGCACTCATGAATGATCCTTAATGAACGTCATGCGCAAGTTTTTCGGTGGGCAGGTTGTTACTGTTTCTTTGTCCACCAGAAGTTGCGCGGGGTATTTAACCATTTATTTCTCTGTTGTCATGCTACCACAGCTTCTTTTTTTTCGTAAGTCCTAGGCGTTGCGATACAGGGCAATTGCATCTAAATTTCAATATGAGACAAATAATTACGTAGGGGCGAGCGGCGCTCGCCCTTTCATCAAACATCAAAATACGTGTGATTGGAAAAAAGGGCGAACGCCGTTCTGAGGTATCTATCCAAATTTCAACCAAAATGTATGGTGATAAAACTCTAATGTTGGTTGACCGATTTAGAAAAAATGTTTAAATCTCCTCCGGTCCGTTCGTGCTGAGGAGGCG
>CAISKC010000084.1 GCA_903885895.1 uncultured Legionella sp. | reverse complement strand
TGAGTAATCGCAATCTCTCTTCCATCGTTGGCAGGTAACGCAAGACTTTCTTGATTTTGCTGTTCAACTACAACCACTTGTAAACCTAGTTTTGCAACAGACACTGCAAAACAAAGCCCAACTGGCCCACCCCCTACAATAATGACATCATAATTCTTCATTTTTTTCTCAGCCATCCGATGAGCATAAATGATAGCTGGAGTGAATGAGCATTACCTTGATCTATGTCATATTATGGACGCAGTTTTTTTAATTATAGTTGCGCACTAATCTCACACGCAAGATGGGTCTCTTCTAAAGATTCCATTTTGCGTGTAAAAGCAAAAAAATCATTAGCATGATAAAAGCGTTTACAATGAGCCTCTCCCATTTTGGGGTTGGTCCACATATCGAAAAAATAGTCGTTAAAATACCCGGGCTGTACAGATATCTCAGCGATATTTTCACTTTTAGCCTGCACTTTCTGAATTTTTTTAGCCAAAAAAGCACGAGATGCTAAACTTCCTTGTGTAGTTTTTTCGATATCACAACGTGCATGATCCAAAATTTTTAATAATGGATCTATCTGATCAGTTTGTCTGCTCCCATAAAAATAACCCTGCCGACACAAGATAAATTTTTGGCGCTGAGTTTGTAGATACGCCTGTAATTCATACACCATAGCAAATCCAGAATGATTCGATTGGATGGCTTGCACCTCTTGCATCACAGTTTGCCATGCCACTAATTGCCTAGTATCCAACCTGATGCCCTGTACAGCATTTTGAAATGCTTGCATAAACGGTGCACATCGTGCTGCTTCGTTTGCTTCTTGCCATAGATCCGTAGAGATTTGTTGCAAAGATACCATCTGGTTTACTTTTTGTAATGTTGTAGCGCATAATTCACGCGGGTCGGCATATCCAAAAAACCACCCAAAAGGAAAATACCACCATAATTGTCCCAAAATAGTTTGTTGCTCAAACAGTGTCTGCACAAAATCTTTGAGAACGTCTTTATTATTAGGTTCAACAGACAGTCTTTGCGCTAAATCATACATTTTATGTGCGGCTTGTTTAACGGTATGCGACTCCAACCATTGATAATAAAAACTGTCCGTTTGAGTAACCCAGTGTAAGCGCCCCAGCACGGTTGCCCCTAAAGTCTGGATAGCATTCGAAGACGAAACCATTGCTAACGCTGCCACATTGGTTCGCACACTAGGCTCATCAGACCAGGTCAATATAGAGTGTGTACAATGATATAAGTCAACACACAAGTTCATCGCTGCGACCCATTCTGCAGAAAACGCACGCTGTTCGCATTTCTCAGCCAAATACCGAATCATTATTTCAAATTGCTCACTTGGAACAGGTGTTTTTTTAACTTCGGGACATAAGCGCTGCAAATGTAATAGATGATGCTTCAAATAACGTTGTATCCATTGCATGCGCTCTTCTTGTAATAAATACGCTCGATCATAATACAAACGTGCTTGGGAGACCTGCTTTACACCCTCATCATACCCGTGCAAAGTAGTTAACGATGCGGCATAACGTCCAAAATGCTGCTTAGACAATATCGCATAGGTAACCTCGGATTGCTTACGCAAAAACGCTAAGCGTTCGAATGCTGCGGGAGAGATTTTTGTAGAAATAAATTCAAATAGTTTTTTTTCTGTTTTTTTCCATACTTGTACCAATATATCACGTTGAAATTGTTCAATCATATGATCAATGCTTTGCAAATCATGGCAAGGTAAATGCGTATGAACATACTGCATCCAAGTTTGATCTAGGTTTGCCAATAACTTTTCTCGATAACCTTGCAAAACCGGGGATTGATCAACCATTGGCCACAAAAGCGCATACCATGCATCAAAAGGTTGTAACACGCGCTGCTTCATTTTAAGCAATGCCTGTGCAAGATAAAGATTCACCGCAGGATGCTCAAAAAATCGTATAGCCTGAGAACCAAAATAATAAGTATGTGATTGCGCCGAAAGCTCGCGTGCATGCATCACCCCTATTTTAGTCACAGATCGGTGGATACTCTCCGTATAGACAATATTCAGTTGTTTCAAAAACTTGCGACCTTGACTTTCGGCACTCTGCATCGCTAACAAGCGTTCAGCCTGCTCTATATGCACCACATCACCCCGCAGACATAATAAACTGGTATAGAGCAACAATGCCCCAGGAGACGTTCTATCAGCGTCTAATTGCCATTGCAGTTCAAACTGTGATTGCTTCAAGGCTAACAATATGGATGCCAAGTCTTGCTCACTCAAACTGGTACCCGTCATTTTACGATATAATGCATGCAAAATCGCAAGTGTTTGTAAGACTGTTCTCTGGGTAGTAAAACCATCTTCAGAGGGCTGCATAATCGTATAAGCAAGCTCCACCAATTGTTCTTGCGTCAATGCTGATAAGCGACACGTTTGACGTCCAGTGCCCAGAGCCGCATTATGATAAAAAAAATCCTCAGAGCTGAGCACTTGTAAATAAGCAAGATCACGAATGTGATGCAGACTTTCATCATCACTACGATCCATGGCTATGCGCTCAATCACGGCAATTTTCTCTATCACCGCATCTAGAAGACCTGCATCGATGTCTTCTGTACCCAGATACCCCGCATTAACCGGGACCACCACAGGTGCCGTCACACCAAAATCCTGATATTCATTGACGATCATCTGCCCAAGAATGGGTTGCACACTAGCTTCTGTTAAAGCTTTAGAAATCACTTTCTTAGTACGTGCATCCTCCAAGAATGTTTGAAAAAATACTACTAATACGTAATGGAGGCCCTTTATTTTCCAATAATGCTGTTTAAAAATCGGTTTCATCTCAGCATCGATATCCACTAGGCAAGCGTCAACCCGGGCCCATTCCACATTTTGTAAGGGACTACCATCCTCCATAGAAATCAATAAACGAAATAAGACCAACAATTTTTGATACAAAGGTTCAACGATTGTTTGTACACTGTCAGCGCCTTCTTTCAGTAAAATATTATGCGCTTTTTTTAAGATATTGTGATACGTAACATCCGAATTGATAGCATCTTTTTTGATTAAAATAGTTTGCAAAAGTTTGATGCTGTCACTTGGGGACAAGGATAATAGACCAATTTTAATTCTGGTTTCACCGCTCGCGGTTGTTATACTTTCAAAAAAACTCATTGGCAACCAAATACTATTTATCGTTCGTTAATGCTAGGCTCTTACTATTCGGATTATTAGAATAAGCTCTCAAAATATCTTTGATTAAACTATCAACCACGGATACTTTGACTTCTTCTTCAACAAAACCACCACCGGCTTTCAGTCGATTCAAACGTTCTGAAAGCTCCTTAGTCACCGTACCATTCGGAAATAATGACGCCAAAAAGCGTCGCGTTTCTGCTGGACCAATATGTCGATACAACTGGTTACGCACACTCGCATCTTCTGCCGTGGTACTAAATGCCCATAATTCAATCGGACCTAACGTCAAAGTAAGCAATTGTATATTAATTCCCGACTTGGTTGCAAATTGTGCTAAGAAAGTCGCACCCCCATGCCTAGGCCCATGCACTTGTGTCCGTAACGCTGTTCTAGCCGTCTCACTTAGACCAAATATTTGGCAAGTTTTATCCATCGTTTGTGCGGGCCCTGCATCCATGATAAAAATTGACGTTGCAAAATCAATCATGATGGGATCAAAATCTTCTATAGATTGCGACAACAAAGAGATCTGCACATTCCATTTACGACCTTCCCGCATATCCACGATCACTTGATCTCGCACAGCAGCAGACTTTGAAGTACGATGGAATTCATCATACACAATTCGTTTTGGATCTTCGCGAATTTCACTCACTCGTTGCTTATGATAAGGTCGATACTGCGCAGGCACATTTGTCATGCTTTCTTCAGTCAAATAATAATGGCGTGCTAAAGTATAACGTGCCAGCATATACATCACAGCAGTTTGCCGATCAGCAGATTCTCCCCCACTTTTTGCAACTTCATCTAAATCAAGCGACACAACGCGCGCATCCCCAATATCAAATGCTGTGACTCGTGATAAAATAGGATATTCACGAATCGATCCAGAAATCATTCGCGAAAAAGAATTAATCAAAGATTCCCCTGTAGGCGCGGTAACCTTTTCATACAAATCTTCAATAGAAGGCGAACGACAAATGGAGGCGGCATCTGCAAGCAAAGGCATAGCATAACGCTGAGCCAACATTGCTTCATGCACAAACCCAGCAGAATAAAGTGCATCAGTTACTTCCCACCAAGTAGATTTCGAATCACGCACAAACCCAATTTCTTCCAGAATACTATCAATAAACTCTTCCACACCCGGCGCATAAGGTGCAGGCTTACTATCGTCCGCCATCGATTTGTATAATTCATCTACAACCATACCAACCAAATCTGGCATGGCATCATACGGTTTAACAGCCCCCAAAGGCGTAGTCAATAAAGTTAGAAAATTGACTAAAAATGACCGCTCTGCGGCAGTTGGATAGCGGCACCCTAATTGTGTATCAAAAGGATTAATAGAATACTCAGGTGTCATACGTAAGCGATGATAAGCAACCAAATGACGACTTTCCGGCTGCAATGCTTCTTTTAACAATGAAATCAAACCCGAACTTGATGGCCCGATATCAATAATGGCAATCCTCGGTAACCTTGTTAACCCTCCAGATAAACACAACGCCAAATTCTGCGCGCTCGACAAGACAGACTTACCCGAACCAGGCCGTGCATACACCAAATCAATCCAGGTAGTTTGTTGACTAGAACCAGGTTGAAAAGGCCATAATTTACCATGCGGGGAACGCAACAATAAGGCGCCCACTTCCCACGGCGATGCTGGACGTGTGATTGGCAACATCGTTATCACTGCTGACAAAGGTGCCACCGTTGCCACAGCTGGACTATTCGTAGTGGTTGCTAACATGGACGCCGCAAACCCCATAAATGGGTCACCACAGATCTCTGATACGTCGGTACTCCCCCAGCCTTGCACCGCTTTCACTAATTCTGACGCACGCCGGCGCAGCAAATCCTCTTCCTTCGCACCAGCCCACGTGGTAAGCACCACTCGCAAACGTACAATGGATTCATCAGTGTTCAAACTAATATATTTTAATAAATTCACGGCATCACTGATCAAGCGATTTTGTGGAGAAGAAAAACTTAAAATAGCCGAAAGCAATCCTTTTAATCCAACTGTATTTAATGAGTCAGAGTCAACAAAATATGAGATGCGCCATGGCACATGCGTAGGAAGCATCCGAGCAAATAATTGAGAAAACGGTCGCACATCCTTAGGAAACAAATCAATGTACAATGTGGCATACAGTTTATCTCCGACTAACACCGTACGTCGATCAATAATCGTTGCATCACGTGGAATCACCTGCTTCGCTAACGGTGGCCACAATAAATCAGCAGGGTCACCTGCAAAGTCATTCAGTTCAGTCACGCCAACCAACGGATCGCCTGGTAAAGTTGCTCTCCAATCAAGTGAAGTAAAATCGGGATCAGCCGTCATTCGGATCGCATGCACTGCTTCATGAACATCCATGAGCCTCGCCAACAAATGATACTGCTCTAAATCATTTAAGACAGATCGGACATAAGCAGTGTGGGTATCTCTTATTTCTGGGATCGCTGCAAAAATATTTTGTGAATGCAAAAAAGCCGGCACTTTTTCTTCACGGATCACGTTGATTTTATTTTTTACTGCAACCTTTAATTGATCCATAGGTAAATTAAAGGGGCGTGTAAATAGAACAAAATATAAATGCTCTTCAGAGCAATATTTAGCAAGATGTGAAGAGCGCTCATTAAATAAATCGTCTAAATCTAGTTTCAAACGCTCAGCCGTTTCACGGGCTGGTCGATAAACCGCTTCAATGTTGTTTTTGATATTCTGCTTATCATGACTAAAATAAACTTGCAGGGCATGACCAGATCGCCCCATGGCACCTTGAAATGAATTCGTTAATCCTTCCACCAAACGTGCAAATTCCTCTTCGCCCACTAAGGACGTCACGCCCTCAATACGAATCACTGAAAGCAAAGAACCATCATGATTAACGAGCACAGTAGAACTATCTGCCGTTTCTAATTCACAATAAGAGGCAATCGTTTGTTTTACAGAAACACTCATCCAGGCAAAAAATGTATCAATCCCTTTAAAAAAAGACTCCGCCCATGATGCCATGTTTCATTCTCCGTTACTTAAGGTAAGCTGGGCCGTTCAGCCCAACAACGCAAAGGTTGATCCGAACGTCCCAACCTAGGAAGCCACAGTTGTTTCTGATATTTCCTGCAAAGCATTCGCGGCCCAAGATTCTATCTGGATCCTAAATCGTGCTCTAGAAGGTAATAAGCGAATACCGGACATCATTTGCGTTAATTTCTCAGGATTAATAGTACCTGAATCAATCAATAAATGTCCAAAAATCGCTGGGTCACTGGTCCCTTCTCCAAATTTTTCTTCAACTTGCTGAGACCGAACTTTAAAGCCCAGATATATCGTTTGAGCACTCGCTTTATATCCGGTATCATTGGTAATAGCACAAAATAGCACATGGCATAACACATTGAGCTCTGCCTGCTCCATCTCTGGAACATACACTAACGTGCCACCGCCATAGCCTCCGACCCCAACTGATTCAAGAAAAAAGCATTGAGAACAAAAACAACAAGCCGTAATCAGATTACTAAGCTTATTGTTATAATAATCACCATCAAGATTAATCACATCTTGATAAAGCTGAGCTTGAAAACCACAAAACTGACAGGTGTATTGATCACGTAGCAATACTTTTTTTTCATACAACTGAAACCTGGGGTCCGATTTTCTAGCAGAATATAAGCGCCAAGCACCTGGTGAGGCGATTAGTTTCAACTTTGATGCGTGAGGCTGGTACTCGCTGCTCATCAACCGCCGCTGCCGCCGCCTGAACTAGAAATTGCCGTACCGCCTGCACCAGCTGTTGTACCGCCTGAAGCAAAAATAGTATTTCCAACAGCTGAAAACATAGATGGCAGGAATAACAAAGCAGCCGCAATCAATACTTGCGAAATTGGCTTTCCAACCGGTGTCTGAGAAGGGTTTTCTTTATGCTGTTTAAATTGTAAAATCGCAGCGATTGCAAAGCCTAGTCCAGCAATATAAGACAATGCTGTAATCGCGTTCCCTACACTTGTAAACGTGCTCGTTAGTGCAGAAGCCATTGTTCCCAAAGACTCGGCAGATGCAACACTCGTCCCTGCTAATAAAGCAACGCTCACCCCAAGCTTTTTCATACTTACGGGTAGTTTAGTCTTCCAATTTTTTTTCATTATTTTCTCCCCTTAATTTTTATATTCTTTCTAGCTTAGATAGTACAACAGCTGCTGCCTCTCTTCAATGCTTCAAGTACCAAATAAAGTGTTATGGAACACTTCCATCGTGCCGGTCATGTTCATAGCTAGCACACCCCCAAACACATGCATAAATCCCTTTCCAATCGTACCTGGTTGACCACCCTGCCCAGAACCACTACGCGCAATTAATAGCCATCCACGAATAAACGCAATCAAACCTATCACTTGAATAATAGTGAACAATGCCATGCCTACCGCACTGTCTGATCCAAAAAGATTAGCACTTGCGCTCAAGGAAGAATAAGCTAAAACACTACTATAACCGAAAGTAGAGTTCATAATCACTTCAAAAGCCGTGGGGTAATACAATAACATCGCAGCAACCATAAGATAGATGGTGGCTTCTTTCATACCGCCAGCACCCATACTACTACGTTGTTCCCCATGTATTTTCAAAGTTACGATAGCCTTGATACCAAAAGCAAGTCCCATCAAATAGGATGCGCCAGTAATCGTTTTTTCAACGGGTATCAACGAGTTGGCTAAATTAATCAGAACATCCGTTGTACCTGAATACCAAGTTTCGCTCATTGAATCATCCTATCATGAATCATCTTGACTAAATGCTATCGTCCGCCCAGAACTAGTCAAAACCTGTCCATTACTAGCATCAACATACCGTACAACCCCATAATCTGCAACAGGACTACCTTGGCTAACCGTTAAAGTTTGCCCCTCCGCACTGATTAACCAAGCTCGCCCCGGAATCATGGCTTGCACATAATATTGCGCCATACGTGGCATTTTTATCTCAATTTTTCTAGCCACGACTGCCTTAATTTGTAATTGCTTAATTTGCTCTGCTAAACCAGAGCCCAGCTTCGCATCATTACTAACCGTCAACGCTAATTGAGACAATTGATTATTCAGCAATCTTAAGTTCTCTGCTACGCTATTAACATTACTCGTTAAACTCGACATTTGAGTAGACAACGCATTCACTTGTGCTTGGAGTGCTGTCTGCGTTGTATCCGAATAATGGTAATTATCTTCCTGAACAGCCAGATTCCTCTTTTGTGCTTGCGGTTTCAAAATAATATGGTCACTACGTGCCACAGGCACGGAACTTTTAGGATGACTGACTGCGATAGGCGCTATTTTTTCACTTTCTTTTTCCACAAGCCGCTGCGATGAGCACCGATATATTACAACAGAAAACAATAAAACCACGACAACAATCAAACTAAGACGAATCACAAAATTATTTTTCACGATATCCAAAAATGGTTTGACGTTTTCTAAAATTTTCGTCATATCCATGAGTGATATCGGTTTTTTAGGTTCAGGCGCCACGTCAGCTGAAGGTGGTACTGACGACGGTGGTTGCGCCTCAAATGAACCTGAGTCTTCCCCATCACTCAAAAAATGATACTCATCATCATCATCAAAGCTTTCATTTTTTTTATCATCGCTCATGCTGCTCTCACTATTTTAACATCCTGAGTAAATAAGACGCCGATTCCCATGCCCGAAAATATCTCTACTGTAGTAGGACGTGACATATTTTGTTGGGCAACTTGTCCCCAAGCTTTTCCTACAGTCGCTAACCCAATAACCGCATTTTCCAGCGTTGAACGGCCTATACCATTTTGTACAGTCGTTTGTTCTGTTCCGCCTGTACCGCCCACGGTGATCGTCGTATTCGCTGATTGGAATGCATTACCAAAACCCTCTAAGAAAGTCGAAGCGAATAATGACCCGTAACGACTCAAATAATGATGATCCACTTCGCTCGCTAAAGCAGTACGTGCAGTATTGGGATCGATAGCAAAAGCAGAAATAGACACTGTTTTTGGGGCACCAGGAATAGATAAAGAATTAAATGAAATCACCATTTTGTCAGAATTCGTGGGTAAATTAAAGCTACCAATTAATTTAGCCCCTTTTAATGATCCGGAAACGATAGTGGCTAATATAGGCCCTGGCTCATCCGAGTTTACAGAAGTATCCATCACTGCAAACATCACATCCCCCATCTTAATAGGCACTGCATCAGAGCCTGCTCCTGCAACATTTGCTCCACTAGGAAGCCCAGCAGGCGTCATGCCGCCAGTCTTACTGTCAGAAGCAATAGCTGTGCCTGCAGTATAAGCTTGTTGAGTATTAACTTTCCATGACTGGAGGATTTGGGTGGCAGCTGCACTCATCGTGCTAGTTCGTTGCTGAACTTTTTGCTGATATTTTTGATCGGCCATTTGCACTTTCTGTCGCGCCAAAATCTTTTCTAATTTCTTTGCATTTTCCGCTTGCAATTGCGCATTTTTATTAGCAG
>CAISKC010000083.1 GCA_903885895.1 uncultured Legionella sp. | reverse complement strand
TTATCATATGCGTGCTTTTAACTGCATATATATTTGATTTTATTAATGGCTTTCATGATGCAGCCAATTCTATTGCGACGATTGTCACAACCAAAGTCTTAACGCCTCTTCAAGCGGTATTATGGGCTTCGTTATTCAATTTTATCGCATTTCTGTTTTTTAAAATGGCCGTGGCACAAACCATCGGCACCGAATTGATAAACGTGTCTGTCATCGATATCCCATTGATCTTTTCTGCACTACTCAGCGCTATTTTTTGGGGATTATTAACCTGGTACTACGGTATGCCTTCTAGTTCTTCCCAAGCTCTGATTGGCGGTTTAGCAGGTGCTGCCATCATCAAAGGGGGGTGGATAACCCTAAAATGGGTGGGATTATGTAAAATTATGGTTGGGATCTTGGTCACGCCTTTTCTCGGCCTTTTTGCCAGCATTCTGGTGATGTTTATCATCAATCGCATTTTGCGTATTCGAAATACCAAAACCAATCAGACTTTATTCAAAAGCCTCCAACTGATCTCTTCGGCCTGCTTAAGCATCACGCACGGTACCAATGATGCGCAAAAAACCATGGGCATCATCACATTATTGCTATTTTCCTGCTCGTGGTTAAAAGGGCCTTTTCATGTACCCTTGTGGGTCACCATTACTTGTCATTTGGCCTTAGCCCTCGGTACCTTAACAGGCGGATGGCGCATTGTGAAAACCATGGGCACTCAAATCACCCCATTAAATCCTGTTCGCGGATGCGCAGCAGAAACGGGTGCAGCATTGTCTATCATGACCGCCTCCATATTTGGTGTCCCCGTTTCCACCACTCAAACCGTGGCAGGATCCATTGCTGGCGTAGGGGTGTTTTACAGCGCACGTCAATTAAATTGGACCACCATTCGCCGCATGGTCGTATCTTGGATATTCACCATCCCAGCCACTGCGAGCGTTGCAGCCGGAATCATGTGGAGCATCACTTGAAATGAGGCTTGGCATTGTTCTCTTGATCCTAGGATTTACCCCGTTCGCGCTGGCAGCAACACAGTACGAATGCTCCCATACACCCGCTTTATTCAAACACAGTTGCCAACGTTTGCAACAAATTTGGTACACAGGAAAAAACGAACTCAATGTCCCGGCCTATGCTTGGCACAATCGATATTACTATTCGAATCATAAAGATTACAATGAAAACCCATGGGGCGGTGGCTTGGGAAAAAGCTTTTATGATGAAGACGGTGATTGGCATGGTTTATACGCCTTCGCTTTTCTTGACTCCCATAAAAACATAGAGCCCATCGCAGGCTATGGTTTTGAAAAAATGCTGCATTTCGACGACAAAACCGCCATAGGCGCTGGTTACACGCTACTGGTCACTTCTAGGCCCGATATCCTCCACTCCATCCCCTTTCCAGGCATCCTACCCTTAGTCGCGATTACCCACCGTCGAGCCACCCTCATGTTCATTTATGTTCCAGGCAAAGAAAATATTGGCAATGTACTATTCGTACTGGCTAAATGGGTATTGAATTAAGAGCATTCTCATGAACAAGTTAATGTCAAAATAAGCTAAAACCATCTCCTCGGTCCGTATGGAAGAGATGACCACTTACGACACCACTTAGCTTTAAACTTTTATCAAATTGAAATAGAATATTTTAAAGATTTATTCCAACCCGTTCGTGCTGAGGAGTAGCGCAGCTACATCTCGAAGCCTAAAGCACAGTCATAGGCTTCGAGACAGCGCTAGCGCGCTTCCTCAGCCCGAACGGATCGATGCCATATTTGATGGAATACTCTTTAATTTAACGCCATTGGATCTGATGTATCCCAACGAAACGGTATAAAATCATAGCAGATCATCTGTTCCGTTCGGGCTGAGGAGTAGCGCAGCTG
>CAISKC010000082.1 GCA_903885895.1 uncultured Legionella sp. | reverse complement strand
ATCTAAAACAACCTTCTTGGTTACATATTTAGCGGTTGCTGGACCGCCTGAACTGGATGTTTCACCAGTAATATTTGATGTAGCACCACTTCCTGGAGTAGTATTGGCATCAATAATTGTAATTGTTGGTGTTGTAATATAACCGGAACCTGGATTTGTTATGTAAATATTTTGAATTACACCACCAGAAACGTTTGCAGAGGCATATGCTTGTGTACCAGATGCACCTGTTGGAGCCGAGATTGTGACAGTTGTATTTCCTGAAGTATTATTACTATAACCTGTACCACCATTAGTTAAAGTAATTAAACTATTTGATAACGGACAGTTATTAATATTCCATGAAATTGTGTATGTAGTTAATCCAGCATCAGAAATTATAGGAGAAACACAGGAATCATTAGAACTCAATTGAGCATATAAAGAGAGAGATGTGTTTGAATTTGCATCTAAAAATCTTTCACCTTTACCATCACTTAAATAAATGTTATCTGCTGCTGTTGTAGCAAATTTACCTGGTGTTATTACTTGTTGACCAGCAGCAACACCAGATACTAATGAGGCATTGTAGCTATATGTAATACCTGTAGTTGTTGGTACAAAATCTGTTGTTGTGAAGTTGAAAGCATCAACAAATATTGAAGTATTAGAAACAGAATATACTGTATTTGATACATTGTTTGCGTTTATGAAATAATCAATAGATTGTTCAAGTAAAGTTCTTTGAGGCAATTTTTTAGGTACAACATATTGGATTGTTGGTGTTACATTTGTGTTGAATATGCAACGATCCATAACAAACATCAAATCTTGGTTTTGATCTGCTGTCCATGTTTGTGAATTCTGTGATAAGAATAATGAACCACTATATGGCGCAGATGAAATTGCAGGTAAAGGTGCTGGTGTTGGATCTGTTGGATAGTTCTTAGCTGATGATGCTACTGGAGTATCATTTAATGCAGCAGACCATAGGTTGTAATCTTTACTGTTCGATTTTACAATAAAAGCATACAAAATATTTGGTTGTATGTATACTGGTGCAGAAAACATAAATGTTGTATATGCTGATGAATCCAAATACTGTGGATTTTCAGATATATTGATCATATCAGGAGTTAAAGTTGAAATGGAATGATCTAAAGTAGAACCATTTGGATAACCATTTGTTGTACCAACAATTGATAAATGTATAGGAGATCCATCATTTGCTTTAGTTCTGAAAAATAATTTAATACTATTCAAGAAAACACCATTAGGATAATTGACCGCATCTACACTAAATGTTTGTGCAACAGGATCACATCCATCAGATCCACCAAAACTATCACCACCAGATGGAGGTAAAACACCATATGTTGGTGTATAACTTGTGTTAATCGTATTAATTGTTTGGCTATTAATTTGTGTAAAAGTATCTTTTGCACCTGAAGGTGATGCAGCAAAATCAATTGCTTGTGCATTAGTTTGTAATCCTTCAGCATAATATACACTCTCAGCATATGTTGTCGCTGTAGTTGGATTACCATATACACCATTATCAATTCTTAATGTTCTTTGGCCAGTATGGAAAACATTTGCAGGTAAATAAAAGACACCATAGAAATGACCGGTTTCATTAGAACTGAATGACCCAATAGAATAAGTATCTCCGACAGATACGAATGATGCTGTAATGCTTGCTGCTTGTGTTGAACCAACATAACTAGTAATTGTTGCTGTTTGATTTTGTCCTGTACCTGATACGAAATAAATTGTTTGTCCGTTATAATAACCATCCACACTTGATGCTAATGACGATAGATTTATTACTGTTGAGGCGCCATTTACACCAGTTAGTCTACCAGCAAAATGATTTGTACTTGCAATTGTACCACTTGCTGTAGAATTTTGATAAGTTCCACCCGTGTCATAGAAACCATTTTGGAATGTACCAGAAGCCTGATATGTTGTGGATTTATTAGGTTCACCAACCACATATAATCGAACTTGTGTTGAAGAATATGTATAAATTCCTAAAATTACTCCTGTTGGTACAAATGTTGGACTATTATAATAACCAATAATATCTCCTACATTAAATGAACCACTAACGCCGTTTAATTCAATAATATTTGCTTTGCGTATATAATTGTTTACACTTATATTATCAAAATAAGAGTTTAATGTTGTATTAAATAATAGACCGCTAGCTGAAACTGCGATTTGTTGTGGTCTTATGTACGGTAATATTGAAATATCGGTAATATAATTATTGTTTATAGAATATGTGTTACCAATTTTATCATAAGCACCTATAGTATTATTTTGATTTTGTACTTGTGATGTATATGTTGTTGTTTGTGTAACACCAGAAAGAACTGATCCAGCTGGCGCTTGGAATTGGTTAACAAATCCTGCTGCATCTTGAGAACTTACTGTTGTTTGTACTGTTCCGGAAACAGTTTGATAATCTCCAACACTTAATACATTTATATTGTTGCTTGCACTAAATACTTGTAAGTTTGGATCTGTGATTAATAATGATGGCGCATAATTCGTGTCAACCCAATTATCAACGTTTGGTGATATTGTTAATATACCTTTTTTGTTTGTAACTGAAAATGGATTTACGTTTATTGTTCTGGAAGCAAATACTTGTGAAGCCACATTGGCATAACCTGTAATTGGCAAACTAAAATAATTTACATAGCCATCATTATTAATTGAATAACCTAAATTTGACGTTGTAGATGTAGAAATTGCTCCCATGTTAAACACTTGAGCTAAAGCTTTTAATGGAAAGTTTCTTACATTTTGAGCTGCTGTCATCTGACGAGTTCTACGATTAATTGTAGCAAAATAATCATTTGATACTGTATCAGCAGTTGCATAAGTTGAGAAGTCATCAACCATAATACCATTTTTAAAACGATTTAATCCAAATGCT
>CAISKC010000081.1 GCA_903885895.1 uncultured Legionella sp. | reverse complement strand
CGGAAGTTTGATATGCCAAGTGGGTCCATTAGGGTGCGGTTACCCTGGGTCCATTAAGGTGCGGTTTTGGTGGGTCCATTAGGGTGCGGTCGGAAAGGTCCCTTTGGGGTGCTGATTAACATTCGTAAAATAATAAGCACCACGTGGCTCTACATGACCTTTTAAGCCCGCAATATTCAACACCCAACGTGCAAACCATAGATTGTATTGCTCACGCGTAATCGAGCCTTGCTTGATGTGATCTCGAAGAAAATCAAACAACGCTCGCGTCCCTTCCATATCCAACATTTGTCGGCCATGACTATTTCTTAAAAAGACAAATTGTAATAAATGCTGAGCCTCTTCTTCAAAGTTTTTACAAATTGGGAACATGGTTGGCGCCTGTGTCACCACGTCTGTGATAAACCGCTCACTATCTCCTGAAACTTGCTCCGGAAGCTTTTTGGCAGCTTGAACCGCTTCATCCGATTTGGTGATAAAACAACTCGCAACCAAACATTGTTCCGTAGCAACAGACACAGATAGATCTTGGATCAATTGACTCCAAACTTGAAAACTTGCTCTCTGCAACGTGTCCGCTGCAGGTTGCGCTGCAATAAATTGTTGGTATGCAGGTTCCGTTCCAGCCTGCAATAAACGCAAATTTTGTAAACGCGCTAAAACCCGTTTGATTTCTTGATTCAGATCATCGCTGACATGACGCACTTGAGGATGCGATTGACTAGTATTCACTGAGTTATTGTACAACCAATATAATTGTCTATGCATGTCTTCCGTAAGCACCATATCGGGATAATACATGGCTTTATATGTTTGCATCAAACTGGTTTTATGGCGCCACATGCTTGCAACCATCTTCATTGCTTGCTCTTTAAAATCAACAACTTGATGTGGTGGTTGGAAAAAGAGTAATAATTTTGCTTCATTGATAGGCGGAAGCGCCGGTGGCTTTTTAGGCGACACCACATAGGCATGATAAGGCGTCATATCATATTGTGCCAAAAATTCTGTAGCTGCTTGGCGTAATGAGTCCGCAATCTCTTCCATACTCATGGGCACACCATCCCCTGCAACACAAAAATTGCCCGGGGTCGTAGTCTGGCATAACTCATGCATTAATCTAATCATATTACTAACATGAATCGGATTCATTTCGCCTGCTACTGGAACAATATCGCCTTGATTAAACAACAATTTCATCAAGAGTTTCGGCATAATCGCTGGCGTGAATTGGTAAGGACCATAAATTTGTGGTGGATAAAGTATCGCAAATTTCAAGCCCGTGGATATCCAATACTGCTCTGCCACATTTTTACTATGACCATATACATGCTCATTGATAGATACGCGCGGCGTTTCTTCCGCAATAACCTCGTTTGCGCGATTAAAAACATAAATCGTACTTACTAACAAACAATAAAAATGAGGAGCTCGCTGCTGATACTCCGCTGCGCAATCGGCCAAAACCATTGCTTGATTGATCTCAATATACGTATCAATTGCTTGGCGCAATTGGTCAGGATCAGGGTAGTCCTTATCTGTGGGAGGTACCAACAATGCCGCCGCATGGATCATGGCATCCGGCCGATAAGTTTGAAACACAGCATGCATGGCATCTCTGTCCAACATATCTCCGTCCACCGCTGTAAACCGTGTGCGATGCTCAAGTTCAATGCGTGATAAAAGTGATTCTTTTTGCAAACGCAATCTGAGCTCTTGTTCTTTATCGCCTAGCATGGAGGAGGATTGATGAAACAATCCAACGACGTTCCAACCTTGTGCAAGGAAATAATTTGCCGCATACCCACCTACAAAACCACCCACGCCGGTAATAAATATTGTTCCAGACATCACGACCCCATCAGGCAAAAATTGTTGTGGATTTTAGCCGACACGGCTCACGAAGGTTAAGTCCGTATACTGCTGTAAATTCAAGATGAGCAAGAAGTATTAGCGTCATCGTTAAAATTCGGTACTATTGAGTTGCGAAACAACAATAAAAACCGAGGAGATTAGCGATGACGGATTACAATGTTACCGTAGG
>CAISKC010000080.1 GCA_903885895.1 uncultured Legionella sp. | reverse complement strand
GAGACCGCTCCTCACAAAGCTCTCAAAATGCTTTCGCCAAGACAATTTATTAGATTACAATCGGCTGGCTAGTGGTCCGGTTTGATAGGGGCAATTCCAGTACCAAACGATTTGGTACCTGAAATTGCGTTGCAATAGTAGGTAAAGACGGTATATATAAGTCTACACCACAGCCCATTAAAAAAGGGATAGCAAATAACAGGAATTGAATATAACGCTCATTTTCATGAGTAGCAGATATTGCACCAAGTTCGTTACGCATAGAAACCAGAGACTCATTCTTTGTGTTCGCATGATAGCACAGGCTCACTATTCCTCATAAATTCATACTGTTTTTATCTGTTTGTTCTATATGCGGACACAGTTACATTTGATTCTCTTTTAATTACATGCAAAAGTATGATTGCCTTTTACACAGAAGAATTTGCCAGTTATTGGATTTTGAGCTGAGCGGCATTCAACTTGTAAACCTAAATCACAGTTTGATTTAGTTGATTTACATAAACTATTGGGTTGCGTAGCACAATTGTAATTTTGGATCGCCATCCCTGATGCATTTGTTGTGGAGGTAGTAAGAAGAATGAGTAAGGCACTAACAAAAGAGTAACTTTTAGTTAGAGATATAAGACGAAGCGACTGATCTTTTTTCATAATTTTTTACCAAGTGCTCTTTTTTGAAATAAATATAACAAACGGTTGTGTATTTAGGAAGCATTTATTCGTGTGTGGAGTAAGTACAATGTTTGATATATAGGGTGATTTTTGCTATAGCAAGCGTAGCCCGTAGAAGCTCATCTCTGGAAGCCCTACGTCCCGTGGCTTGTCCTCGGGATCCAAGGATATTGAACAATGAAAGGACTTGTTGCACCAATAAAGATCGTCTTGGATCCCGTAGATAAGCCACGGGGCGTAGGCATCTGAATTGCCAACAGTCCCAAAAAATAGGTTGCATACAGCAGAAAATAGAGAAAGGTTACCTGGCAGGCATTCCAATTGTGTTTTCATAAAACTCATGATTAGCTTTTTTAAAATCAATCAAAATCGGCTCTGAATCAAAAGCTTGTTTCATATATGAACTGTTGGATAAGCCTATAATATAATTTTTGTAGTCACTTTTTTGGGTTGAACGAAGATATTTTGTAATATATGTGGAGGCATCCTTGTATGAGTTTGCATTGACCAAAGCCTTTGCTTCAAGCCACATACCATCGCCTTGTGGTATTGCGATATCATTGTTGATCATAGAATTACGAATTTTACGTTTATTGGTAATTTTGGTATCAAACTTAAATTTGATAGCTGATAAATAATGATTGATTTGTGTTTTTGATTCTATTTGTAAGGCATCTAAGCCCAGATTCCCCAGTCTCCCTACTATAGCACCAGTGAATAAAGTATCTAAAGCAAGTATATTTTCTTTTTGTAATGAGCTAATAATTCGGGGAATATAGAGTCTTTCTAATTCTGGGGATTTGAAAGCCAAAGAAATTTTGAGCGCCAAACTGGTATCTACTTGTAAACTTTTATTGTCATCAAGCGCTTGCTCTAATTTTGTTTTGTTCATTAGGATTTCTTCATCAGTATTTAATGAAATAAAGCCGCGTATAATAATAGGGTCAATTCTCGTAGACACATTTTTATCCAAAAGCGCGCTATAAAATTCTTTCAGTAATTGCTTTTCTTCGGGGTAATTGACCAATAACTTTTCTTCTTGATAAATATCCTGAGTATCTCTGAGGATCATATGCGCGAGTTCAGGGTTATCCTGATTTTTATAATAAAGCTCAATAAGTTTAGAGAGCATATCTGGACTACTAACAAATCCTAGTTTATCAAGCAAAAACAGTCTTTTTTCATCGCTCAAATTAGAGTCATCTGCAAATTTAAGAATATTATCTATGCCATTTTTTGTGAGTAATCCGCTAGGTAAATCAACAGCATGAGTAAACTCCAAAAATGGCATGTTATAAAGCTGTTTTTCAGTGATTTCGTTAATAGTGTTCGTATAGGCAGTCTTAGGGGCTTTGGGTATAACAACATTGAAAGTTGAGAGTGCTGTGGGATTTCTAAAATTGGGGAATAGATTAAACACCATTCTCGGAAGCGTGTTTTCTGGATATTGACTCTCAGGAGGGCTGTATGTGGGTAGGGTATATCCGCCCCACCAATATAAATAATTTACAAAGGTATCACATCTAAATTTAGGGCAAGTATAAGGAACTCCCCATTGCCCGGAGCCAGCTTTCCATTGAACTGTTGTGGTATATTCGGCGCATTGAAGACTAGCTTGAAAAGCACCTTCATTAATTATTCTAGTTCCGCTGATATCATTTCTATTGATACCATATTTTGCACCCCAATAGGGACTTCTTCTTTTAAAATTATCTAATGTATTAATTTGTAATACCGGTTGTTCCCATAACGCTTCAATAACATAGTGTGCTTCTTGCCAAGCGTAATCTGCTGTTGCAATTCCAATGTGACCAGCTCTTCCTAAGCCTGGTAAATCCAAATCTCGTCCAACTATGTCAGTGACGCGAATGGATTCAGCACTACAATGGTATGTAGAAGTTACGCATTGACAACCTCGCTAAAAATCTGATAATTCGGGGTAAAAATAAAACGCCACAGGACGGCATTGTCGTGATTAGGATTATTAGTCGACCATCAACT
>CAISKC010000079.1 GCA_903885895.1 uncultured Legionella sp. | reverse complement strand
TCGTATCCTGGGGCATCAAACGCTATGCCATCCATCCTTACCTCGAAACCATCAAACAGTTCTCAGAAAAACTCATTTCGTTTCAAGTTCGAGATGAATTCGTTTATTTACATGGAAACAATAAAACCGCGATCGAGCCACACGATTATTTTGAAGTAGACTGTTTGACTATCGATAGAGCCTTAGATACGGATGATCTAAAATTAAGTATCTCTTATGGCTTTTCACAATCCGTAAAATTGCAATATTTTGAAACCATTTTAGAATCACTCATTGAAAAAAACATTCCGATCATCCATAGCCTATCTACTCGAGGACAAATCGCTGTCAAACGTAAGCAAATTCGCCAAATCATTGGAGAACTGATTGGCGCTAAAAGTGAAATGAACCTACTCTCCAATTTCCTTTACCACCCAAAATACTTTTGGCAACATCCAACTTTAGAAGAATATTACATTATGCTAGAACGATATCTGCATATCCAACGCCGGGTGAACGCTATCAACCATCGCTTAGACACCTTAAATGAAATTTTTGATATGTTTAACAGCTATATGGAAAATCGCCATTCGCATCACTTAGAAATCATTATTATTGTTCTTATCACCATAGAAACCGTCTTTGCGGTCATGAGCTTTCACTTTTAAAAACAGGTCAATTTGTGCAAAAATATTGCAAATAAAGTCCTCTTATGGTAAAATAAAAGCTTCAAGAACATTTGAGGTTTTTATTATGCTTTTCAAATACATATACAACATGAGTAAAGCTGAGGCTGAAACCGCTGCAAAATATGCACGTACCAACCTTATCACATCACTCATTGCACAGTATAAAGCACTTGAAACGATTCATAAAAAAGAAGAACGTGAAGATCTGAGCGATTTTTTGCGTACTTTTAGGCGTGGTATTCATGACATCAATGATTGTCAAACTGATACAAGCGCACTGCACAATACCTTAGAAAAAAAACTTGCGACCCTACAGGCACACCCAAAATATGCTGACATAAAAGAAATCGTAGATGAGGGCATGCTAGCTATTAACCGAGAAAGTAATTTTGCACAAGATAGAATGCGAAATTTGACAAAAAACAACATCGCAAAAATAAAAAACCATGCTATATACGCAGCTAGCCTTCCTAGTATGGCTGTCGTAGGCAGCATCATTTTAGCCATGCTCCATCCAGTCGGCTGGATTGCTTTAGGCGTCGCTGCTATGGCAACCGCTCTCAGTCAGACCATATTCTGGGCGCACTACCATAACAAGTATACCCAATTCCATGCCAAGCTCGAAAATAATGATCTAGAAGCCGACTATGCTACTGGAAACGCAGTTCAGTTCGATGCATTACCTCAAGACCCTGCGCGAGCATTAATAGTAAAAAATGTCGATCCGGAGCAAGACACGCGCAAGCCGGTATTGATCAGCGAAACAGCCGATCAAATCATGGACGAACTCGCAGAATTAGTGCCTGATTTGATGAGTGATGCGACTGCTGCCGTTTGTAATCATGCCATGGGATTCTGGTCAAGCTTCAGTAATGCTGTAGTAGGAACATCGGCTATTGCCGCACCTGTTACAAAACCACATTTACATGTATTGTAAACATCTGGTGTCATACCCGATTACGCGGGTATGACACCAGATGTTTGATACTCTCAGTTATTCTAATGTTCAATTTTTGTTAACAATTTGAACATAAATTACCAAAAATATCTAAAAACATGATATAATATGCCCATTCGAAAATTTAGGGGTGATATCATGTTTCAAACCATTATTGAATCTTACCGAGCGGGATTGTTTCAAAAAAAACATTGGCTCCCTAATATCGTCTCGGGCATGATCGTCGGCGTGGTCGCTTTACCCTTGGCCATGGCCTTTGCCATCGCATCTGGAGCAAAACCAGAGCAAGGCTTATATACTGCCATCATTGCTGGGTTTTTGGTGTCGGTATTCGGTGGTAGTCGGCTTCAGATTGCCGGGCCTACTGGCGCTTTCATTGTTGTTTTAGCTGGGATTACCGGTCAATATGGTATTGAAGGCTTACAAATCGCTACTTTTTTAGCAGGAATATTACTGTTTTTGATGGGAGTTTGTCGTCTAGGCGCCATTATCCGTTTTATTCCATATCCCGTCATCATTGGCTTTACTGCTGGGATTGCTGTCGCCATTTGGGTCGGCCAATGGCAATATTTCTTCGGCTTACCAACACCGCACGGTGCACATTTTCATGAAAAACTATGGCATCTTCTTCAAAGTTTTCCACAAATCAATGGACCTACGACGGCTTTAGGCCTCGTATCGCTGATAGTCGTACTATATGGCAATAAACTCCCAGGCTTAAGACGCGCGCCTGGTCCACTGCTCGCGTTGCTTTTGGCAACTGGCTTAGAATCTATCTTTCATTTTTCCGGCGTCGCAACAATTGGTAGTTTGTTTGGCGGAATTCCACAAGGCCTCCCTTCGTTTCATCTCCCCGAACTATCTTGGGCACGCGTGATGGAATTAATAGGCCCAGCATTTGCCATTGCAATGTTAGGCGCTATTGAATCCCTACTGTCTGCAGTCGTTGCAGATGGCATGGGCGGAACAAAACATCATTCTAATCGCGAATTAATGGGTCAAGGTATCGCCAATATTATCACCCCACTATTTGGCGGCTTTGCTGCCACAGGGGCCATTGCACGGACTGCAACCAATATCCGCAACGGCGGAAATAGCCCATTATCTGGGATCGTGCATGCCGTGACCTTACTCTTGATCATCCTGTTTTTGGCACCTTTGGCAGTTGATGTCCCCTTAAGCGCTTTGGCTGCTATATTATTTGTGGTGGCTTGGAATATGAGTGAAGTCAAACATGCTATCGCTTTGATTCAACGTGCGCCCAAAGCAGATATCCTGATTTTATTCATCACTTTCTGCTTAACCATTTTTGTTGATTTGGTGGTGGCTGTGAATATTGGTGTTGTCTTAGCAATCGGACACTTCCTTATGCGCATGGCATCCAGCGTTGAAATGAATCCCCATACGCCTGCAACAGATGCGACCACCCTCGCTAATACAACACCGGATCAAGACATCTTAACCTATACCATCGAAGGACCTATTTTTTTTGGTGCAGTCAGTCAATTTGAGTATGCTTTTACAGCAGCAGATTTCAACCCCAAGATCTTGATTATTCGCTTTGGTTGGGTCCCCTTGATAGATTTCACGGGGTTACAAGCTTTAGAAGACATGATGAAAGAACTCCAAGAAAAGAAGATCCGTGTCATATTATGTGGCGCTAATAAAGCCATAGAGCAGGAATTACGTAAAGCTGGGATTTTTGATTTACTTGGCAAAAATAATGTGTTTTCTGGATTAGAACAAGCCATGCAAGCAGCAAATTCCACTTTAGAAAAACCAGCCACAAAGCTTTTAGATGGAGCCTCTACGGTAGCAAGCACTGACTAACTAGAAGCGGTTTTACAGCGAACGTAGCTTGCGGGCTACGTTTACTGTAGAACATGATGAAAAACCCTGAAACATCTATCTTTACGACAAAATTTGACGCGCAAGGTAAGCTGCCGTAATCTTAATCTCTAAAATTATTAAATTGTAACGGTAGCTCAATATCTGATTTTTTTAATAGCGCAATACAATCCTGTAAATCATCGCGATTTTTTCCCGTAACGCGCACTTTATCGCCCTGGATAGAAGCTTGCACTTTCGCTTTACTATCCTTGACATACTTCACAATCAATTTAGCATTTGGTTGATCGATACCCTGTTTAAATAACATCGTTAGCGTATGCGTTTTGCCGCTGTGGACAGGTTTATCTTCTATCTCAGTTCCCGCAGCATTCACGCCTCTTTTACTACAATGATTTCGAAACAATTCTTCTAATTGACGTACCTGAAATTCCGACTCTGATTGTAATGTGACCGTCAACTCTTTCAATTCAACCGTTGCCAGCACCCCACGAAAATCAAAACGCGTGCCTAATTCTCGGCTCGCATTGTCTACTGCATGGCGTAACTCTACTTCATCAACTTCAGAAACAATATCAAACGATGGCATATTCTCTCTCCTGTATGTCACTTTACAAATGAAAAGAAGCATATCATAATCGCAAGCAAAAGGAATGTCTTCAGCAAACCAACTTTACATTTTCAGCACCTTGGTGCTGGGATTCAAGGATGAACATGTCATCAATATCCGGTGTACTCACGCCTTCTGATAAGCACCGTGCAACAGATTCAAATCATACCATTTTGTTATCGACCCAAGGCTTACGCGCTTTATTACCCTACCGTCATAGCAGTTCGACAGGAATCTATCAGAATCAACACAACAGTGGATTTGGCTTGCAACTACCATTACAACACCTCAGTTCAATACAAACTATCCAGCAGATTCTCCAAACAATCCCGTTCACAACCCATGGCGAGCTACATTATTCACTACACCTACATCATCATGGGTCTATACAAAAAAAGTGGTATGTCTACCTATTTGTATCTACCGCATTATTATCCCAGCCAATAGCCAAAATCATGCATTACCGACAGCAGTTATGCTCCCATTTATCTCAGCACCACATCCGATTTACTGATTTAAACACAACTGATTTTTTAATTTTTTTACGTACCTTAATCTCTCCTAATCAAGAGGGTCTAGACAACGTAGGTCTCATCGATATCCACAATAAAGCTTTTCACGAGATTATCCCTAATCCTGGTACTGTTTTTTCACTTTTTCCTACCTATATTGATATTTTAGCGCCTAAAGCTTTAGGGTTATTCAGAAAAACACGTCTATCGCTCAACCATGTGATAACACCCAATCATACTGCGCTTTGGGAAGCGCTGCATGGTCTATTACAGTGTTTAAAGCAGGATTGGTTATTGTCTCTCACCATCCATGCACACCGCTCTTGGGCGCATTTTGCGTTGTTCACACCACCCGATCAATCGGTTAAAGAAAACATCATTACTCATAGGCACTACGCAGCATATGGTCTTCATCTACAAGCCTCGAAGACCCCGCTGCGTGATTTTTTAATCAGTCTACCTTTTTGAGAGACAGAGTGAGCATAAAGTATATCTTGGCTTAGTTTGAGAAATATCTTGCATTAGTGCCATCAATTTAGACAGTGACAAAAAAAATAGCGCATGTAGAATATACGGAACAGGATGGTACTATTTGACAGGATGTCATTGCACAGGATGCGCAACATACCACCGTGTTTTACGCTGCAGGGATGCAGCGCCTTTATATAATTTTTACGAATGTATATTAGGTTTCATGCTCACTCGAATGAAACAATCGCCTGTACTAATTTTCCCAGCATTGTTTGCTCTGCACGAAAAATCATACGCTCAAATTTAGGATTGTACGCATACAAATAATGGTGCTCGGTGCTTGCGATGAATTGCCGAAAAATCGGTTCTGGATATACCTTATCGCTCACCAAAACAAAATCACCGTCTTTAGGGATGGCTTGCATATCAAAAATCAGCATGCTCCCTATCGGAAAACGAGGTGACATGGCCTCTGTGCTCAAAACAATACCACAAAAATTGCTCATATAAGGCAAAATACAGGTCAACGTATGATAAGGGCTTTTTTCACTTTGCAGCAAATGACTTGGTATATAAATTGGCACATGCTGCATGACACCCAGCGCACCCTGCTCCGTACCACCCACATCCCGAGCGGGACTCATCGCACCTTCTCCAGTGCGTAACCATCCTTCATTGACTTGCAGTTGTTTGGCCAAAATCGGGAATTTTCCAGCAGGTGGTGAGCATTGTCCACTGATCCATTTGCCGGCCCCACGATGTGTCAGTCCAACCATGTCTGCCAACAATTGAATACGACCGTAATGCTTAGGCGGGAATCCTAATTTATCTAAACAAAGATTAAGTCGTTCGGAAAATGTAGTGGTCATCATCATTACTTTGCTAAAACAATTGTCAAGAACCCACAAAACATGCTTAACTTCTATAAGGTTTGTTGGGCCAACTCAACAATTGTAGCACAATGGAGAATAATATGAGATGGATAATCCTTAGTCCTCTGTTCCTCCTCATCACATCTTGTATCATTGCAGAAGGAACCATTATTGAGGAGCCGGAAGATGTCGTCGTCTCCCCAAAAATGTATCAATTTACACCTGACTATCCTTGCCAATCTATGGATGTTACCAAACCAAAACAAATAGTTCAGGCATCCCGCGTATAACCACAACCTTGATGCGGGCAAAGAACTTGCCGACCTGAGCGTTTGGTTTCCTTAACCGTCAGCAGCGGCCACGCACAAGATGGACAGGCCTCATCAATTGGCTCATTCCATAAAGCATAATCGCATTTCGGATAAGCCGCGCAAGAATAAAAAATCTTTCCTTTTTTAGATTTGCGTTTCACAATGGTCGCAGCCTGACATTTCGGACAAGTGACCGCTGTATCAACTGGTTTTTCTAATGGTTCGATAAACTTACAGGCTGGATAATGACTACAGCCAATAAAACGACCATAACGCCCAGTTTTCACATGCAATGGATGAGCGCATTCAGGGCAAGTACGACCCTCTACTATGTCAGGTTCTGAGGTAATAGATGCGTTTTCAGATAAGTCTTTGGTGAAGTCACATTCCGGATATGCCGTACACCCAATAAAACGTCCTCGCTTCCCTAAACGCTTGGCCAAAGGTTGCTGACATTTTGGACACGATTCATCCAGTATTTCGGTCGTCACATCTTTGCGCTTGACTTGCTCATCAATTTCATCAATTTGGCGAATAAAGGGTTGCCAAAACTCATTCAGGATAGGAATCCAATCTTTCTCGCCTCTGGCGATAGCATCTAAAGTATCTTCCAATTCCGCTGTAAATTTATAATCCACATAACGTGTAAAATATTCCGTAAGAAAACGACTCACGATTCTGCCCACATCAGTAGGTAGAAATCTTTTTTTATCGACCACGATGTATTCGCGTTGTTGTAACGTATGCACAATGGGTGCATAAGTCGAAGGTCGACCAATATCAAATTCCACCAAAGCTTTGATCAAAGATGGTTCAGAATACCGCGGAGGAGGCTCTGTAAAATGCTGATTAGCGTCCAGCTCCAACAACGTCACACGATCACCTTGCGTCAACGCAGGTAACATGGTGCTGGCTTCATCCTGCACATCATCTTGGCCTTCTTCATAGACCGCTAAAAATCCGGGAAAAACGATGGTAGAACCGTTAGCACGAAACAAACCATCTCCACCGTGCAAATCAACAGCAACGGTATCTAACAATGCTTCCGCCATTTGGCAAGCCAGAGTACGCTTCCAAATCAATGTATACAATTTTAATTGATCCGTGTTCAACGCTTTCTCTAGCATCTCTGGCGAACGCTTGATAGAAGTAGGTCGGATTGCTTCATGCGCTTCTTGCGCATTCTTAGATTTGGATTTAAAAACGCGCGGATTCTTGGGACAAAATGCCGCAGCATAATGTTCGTTAATATAAGCACGGATTTCAACAATCGCTTCTGCCGCAATATTGACAGAGTCGGTACGCATATAAGTAATCAAACCCATGGTACCCGATCCGATATCCATACCTTCATATAATTGCTGTGCAACCATCATGGTTTTTTTTGCGGTAAACCCTAATTTACGCGCAGCCTCTTGTTGTAAAGATGAGGTGATAAATGGCGCAGCAGGGTTACGTTTTCGTTGT
>CAISKC010000078.1 GCA_903885895.1 uncultured Legionella sp. | reverse complement strand
ATGTATTATTTAAAAAATTTGCAATTTTGAGCAGAGAGGATATCAGGAGCCATGTAAGAAAATGAATCGATGTTGAAATGTAGGGGCGACCGGTGGTCGCCCTAGCTTTAATTTATATAATCAAGATATACAAAGCGCCAGCGCCGCGTAACACTTGTACCAACAATTGTTGTTGTTTTTGCTTGGCGATGTCTTGCAAAGCATTGGTGTTAGCGATAGGCGTTTTGTTGGCGGAGATGATCACGTCGCCGGGGCGTAACCCTGCGCGCCAGCCAGCGGAGTTTTCGGATGCGCCGACAATTTGTACCCCGGTGATACGACCGTGTGGTGGCGAATCTTGTTCAAAATCCCGCAACGCTAAGCCATATAGGAAGGGGTTATTCGTTTGTAACTGCTGCTCATTTTGTTTGATGTCTGTTACAACCGCATGTAATTTGAGATCTTGTTTATTGCGTTTGACCATAAGAGTGGCTTCACTGCCTACGCGTAATAAACTGATCACGGTTTTGACTTGAGACGCTTGAGAGATTTTGGTGCCATTGATACCAGTGATGATATCTCCGGGTTTAATGCCCGCAGCCTCAGCAGGTGAACCTTGATTGACCTGCGCTACTAAAGCACCGGTAGTGCGTTCATCATATCCCATTGCTTGTGCTAATTCTGGGGTCAAGGCTTGTACAAAAATGCCCATTAAGCCACGATGCACGGAACCAAATTTGATGATTTGTTGTGCCACATCTTTGGCCATATTGATCGGGATAGCAAAGCCAATCCCTACATTTCCGCCATATAAAGAAATGATAGCCGTGTTGATGCCGACCAATTCTCCTTTGATGTTCACCAATGCGCCGCCAGAGTTGCCTGGATTGATGGCCGCATCAGTTTGAATGAAGTTTTCTACGCCTTCGATATTGAGATCAGAACGTTTGGTGGCAGAGACGATCCCAAATGTCGCCGATTGACTGTTACCAAAACTATTCAGACCAAATGGATTGCCGATGGCGACGACAAAATCACCGACTTCAAGCGTGTCAGAATCTCCTAATGTGACGGATTTTAAATTTTTAGCGTCAATTTTTAATACCGCAACATCCGTTTCACTATCGCTGCCAATCAATTTTGCTTTTAAGCGGCGTCCATCATTGAGAGTGACCGTAATAATTTGTGCATTACGAATCACATGATCATTCGTAATGACGAAGCCTTGTCGTGGATCAACAATGACGCCAGAGCCAATGCTGTTAAATTTTCGGGGTTTATCAAGTAGTCCGGGTAGGGTGGGTTTTTCTGAATTGTCTTCTTCGCCAATGGGTGGCATCCCAGGCGCTGGTTGCGAAACAATGCCCTGTACGGAAATGTTCACAATAGCGGGCATGGCTTGTTTTAAAACCGGTGCCAGAGTTGGAAGCAAAGGGGCTATATTAGTAGCTTGCGCGGAATGAAAACTGAGCGAGAGAATCAGCGCTCCGCATAGGTGACTAAGTTTTTTCATCATTATTATCATTCCTGAAACCAAATTAATGTTGCTATTCTACCGGTTTGTGCTGCCCGGCGATAGGAGTAAAATTGAGAATTTGTTTCAAACGTGCAGACATTCGAAGGGTGAACTGCGCCAATGCCCAGCTCCATTAAGATCAATGTCGCTAGCTTGGGTAAGTCGGCATACCATTGTTGCTCAATTTGCGTAAATGCTTGGACTGCAAAAGGGTAGCGACTGACAAATTGATCCAAGACTTCAGACCCGGTGGCATAACATTTTCCACAAATAGCAGGGCCAATCCAGGCCAGACACTGAGCCGGATTGCTGTGCAATAGGGCAACGGTATTGTCGACGATACCTTCTGCTAAACCACGCCAACCAGCATGGATAGCAGCGATTTCCGTGCCTTGTTGATCACAGAGTACGATAGGGAGACAATCCGCGGTCATGATGGCTAAGACTTGTTGTTTTTGACGAGTGATGGCAGCATCCGCATTACGATCACAAACCGGGCTATCCACCTCTACACAACGCGTACTATGCGTTTGTTCTAACCATATGGGTTCATTCGGTAAATGTAAGATATCTCGCAAAATTTGCCGATTTTCAGCAACATGTTGCGCATCATCGCCCACATGTGCGGCCAAATTCATCGCTGAATAATCAGCCTGACTCACACCGCCTATGCGCGTAGTCGTTACAGCGCGAATAGAGGGCGGTGCGGGCCATTGTGCTTCTAATATTTTCATGGGTTGGTATCAAGCAATTCTAAAAGGGTTTGTAAATCATAGGGGATAGGTGCTGTGAAGGTCAATGCATGCTGCAAAATGGGATGAGCAAAGCTCAAAGTGTGGGCATGTAAGGCTTGACGTGGGAATGCAGCCAAGGCTTGACGTAAAGGGGTGCTCATCCCAGCTTTGAGATAATTACGTGTTCGGTAAAGTGGATCGCCTACAATAGGATGGTTGATATGCGTCATATGCACGCGAATTTGATGAGTCCGCCCCGTATGCAACTGGACTTGTAATAGGCTAACGTAATGATAGCGTTTCTGGACCGTGAAAGTGGTAATAGCTGGTTTGCCAAAAGGTAATACTGCCATTTTTAGGCGATTATGAGGATCCCGCCCATATCCCGTTTCGATGGTTTTGCCAGCGACGAGATGACCATATACCAAGGCTAAATATTGGCGTTGAATTTCACGATCTTGCATTTGACGAATCAAATGCGTGTGTGCCGCCAAGGTTTTGGCAATCACCATGATCCCTGAGGTATCCTTGTCTAGACGATGAACAATGCCCGCACGTGGGAGATCTTGTAATGATACGTGATGATGTAACAAGGCATTTAATAATGTCCCACCCCGATTACCAGCACCTGGGTGGACAATCAAACCTGCTGGCTTATTGATTACCAAAATATATTCATCTTCGAACAGGATATCTAAAGGGATCGCTTCGGCCGCATCGGGTAGGGTAGAGGGTTCAGCTGGCAAATCAAAGAGGATGGTTTCTCCCCCTATTACTTTGGTATTCGGTTTGCATGGGAGGTTATTAAGCGTAATGTAGCCGGCTTTGAGCCAAGCTCCCAATTTTGAACGCGACCAATCGGGATATAATTGTGCTAAGACGACGTCGACTCTTTGTCCTGAAAAACTGATGGGAATAACGAGCGTATCTACGTCCCGAGGATTAGAAGGCGTGGGCGAATTTGGCATAGGCGACGAAGAGGGCGGTAAGCTACTATCGATTGTCATCTCAAATTTCAACCTCAGTCTCAATCACCCGACCACGTAAGGAATTAGGTTGTGCGTCGGTAATGTTTACATCCACAAATTGACCAATTAAGGTTTGTGGTCCTGAGAAATTGATGACGCGATTACATTCGGTTCGACCGGCAAGTTGCGTTGCGGATTTTTTAGAGGTGCCGGTCACTAAAATACGTTGTGTCGAACCGATCAAAGCCTGGCTATAGCGCATGGCTTGCATATTCAAACGTTCTTGTAAAATACTCAAACGTTGCTTTTTTACGTCCATCGGTGTCGGATCGGGCAAATTAGAAGCGGGTGTACCGGGTCTTGGGCTGTAAATAAAACTAAAAGAAGTGTCAAAGCCCATCTCATGTACCAAATTCATCGTATCTTGAAAGTCTTGGTCGGTTTCACCCGGAAAGCCAACGATGATGTCCGTAGACAAACGAATATCCGGACGAACTTTGCGTAGTTTACGAATTTTAGCTTTATATTCTAAAGATGTATAACCCCGCTTCATCAAAGCTAAGATGCGATCAGAGCCAGATTGCACAGGCAAATGTAAATGATTGGCCAAAGCCGGTACTTCCGCGAAAGCCGAAATCAAATTATCAGAAAACGCCAAAGGATGCGATGTTGTAAAACGAATGCGTCCCAAGCCATCCATAGCGGACAAATATTGAATTAATAAAGCCAAATCAGCGATCTCGCCTGAAGCCATGGTCCCGCGATAATCATTGACATTTTGACCTAGTAAATTGATTTCTCTGACGCCTTGATTGACTAAGAGATAGCATTCAGCCAATACATCATCAAAGGGGCGTGATATTTCTTCGCCGCGTGTATGAGGCACGACGCAAAAAGAGCAGTATTTACTGCATCCTTCCATAATGGAGACAAAAGCGATCGGTCCTTCCGCACGTGGCGCAGGGAGGTGATCAAATTTTTCGATTTCGGGAAAGCTGATATCTACGACGGATTTCTTGCTTGCCAAGCGTTCCGTCAATAGAGCGGGCAAACGGTGGAGGGTTTGTGGGCCAAATACGATATCGACATAAGGTGCGCGTTTTAATATATCTGCGCCTTCTTGACTGGCAACACAGCCTCCTACACCGATGATCACATGCGGATTGGCTTTTTTGTGTTCACGCCATTGGCCTAATTGCGAAAACACTTTTTCTTGTGCTTTGTCGCGGATAGAGCATGTATTAAGTAAAATAACATCGGCGTCGTTGACCGACTCGGTCGGTTCTAAGCCATGTGACTTCGCTAAGACGTCAGCCATTTTAGAGGAGTCATACACATTCATCTGACAACCATTCGTTTTAATATAGAGCTTTTTCATAGGGGGATACTCATTTTGTGGCTGCTTTACAATGGGTTTCACGAATCATGGGGAGCAGGAGCAGTGCCACCAGCATGCCGATCGGTAAAATAGCCAAAGCTATTTGATAATTAGATACAGTATAAATTCGCACGTGATGCGACATTTGGCCAGACCATAAACCATCTAAAATGAAGCCAACAGCGGGTTGCACGATGGCAATGCCGACCATATTCATCATATTCATAAAGCTTAAAGCGGTGGCCACGTATTTTTGATTGCATAACTCTTTGACCAGTGCAAAAGCGGGTAAAAAGCCTGCAGAGAATAGGCCAAATGTGAACAATAAGACTTGCATCAAGAATTTATTTTGTAGGGAACCAAAAATAATCAAGGAGCTCGTGACCAATGCGCCCACACAGCCATAATACAAAGGCGGTTTACGCAAGCCAATCCGATTGGAGTAGATACCCCAGAGCGGCCCAGCCAACGCCCAGCCAAACAACACTAGAGAAATGTAATTCGCAGCAACTGCTTTGGACAAATGCATACTCAACATCAAAAATGGCACGCCCCACAAGCCACAAATAACCGGGGTAGCCGTATACATTAAGCCGCCATATAGTGCGACCAACCACAATTGCTTATTACGCAGCAGAATCAAAAGACGCTGACCCAGAGAGCCTTCTTCTTTGACGTCTTCTGAGGTGGTTGGGTAGGCGTGTGTACCGTGATCTTTGGTGAAGATAAAAATCAAAGAAGCGACCGCAAGACCAATGACGCCCATGATGATCATGCTATGTCGCCATCCACAATGATCCACTAATAAAGCCAAAGGTGCTTCCCCGAAAATAGCACCCAACATACCGAGGGTGACCATCATGCCAGTCAAAAAGGCAAAACGATTAGCGGGAAACCAACTGGAGGCTAATTTTAAGGTGCCTACTACGGCGAAAGAGGATCCAAATCCAATCATGAGGCGAGCAACGCATGCCATGAAAAAGTTATCTGTTAAACCAAAAGCAATCGTGCTCAAAGCGCAAATGGTGGTGGCAATGGTTAACAAGCGACGTGGGCCAAAATAATCAGTCATGACGCCGCAAGGTAATTGCATGCCTGCATAAGAGTAAAAGTAAATACCCGATAAAATGCCCAGAGTATGGCTGGTGACAGCAAAATCGTGCATGAGCTCCGAGCTCATAACGCTTGGTGAGACTTGGAGTAAACATTCATAAAAATAAAAAAGACAACCAAGTCCCCAAATGAGCCAAGGCTTAAAGCCAAATTCCGTTTTTTCTGCACGACGCGTTTTTATCATGTTAAACGACTCCTATTATATCCGTCATCTCGAGTTATATCCGTCATCCCGAGCGCAGCGAGGGATCTCCATGCATGGCACTGTACCACAGTAAGGAGATCCCTCGCTGTGTTCGCGATGACAAGAAGCGTATTTTAAAAAAAGTAAAATACTATCAGGTTGACTAGTAATTGTCTATGTTTTTGCACTGCTCTTGAGGAGTACGTACAAGGCGCCTGTGCCGCCATGTTTAGGTTGTGCGCTGTGAAATGCGAGGACAGTTGGGATTTGTTGAAGCCAATGATTGACAAGGTTTTTTAAAACAGGTGCTTCTCCGAAGCGACCGCCTTTGCCATGAATGATTAATACCCAGCGATGTTGAGCCTGGATTTGGTTACTCAGGAACCGCGTTAAGCGTATTTTAGCATCATCTGTGTTCAAACCATGTAAATCTAATTTGGCTTGGTAAGTGATTTGACCTGTTCGTAGTGCATGAGTCTGCATTCTGCCAACACCAGCCTGATGATAAATGAGGAGGCTTTCAGCTTGTACAGGCGTTGCGTAATAATTTGATAAATCTTGTAGGATAAGGGTTTCTGCTGAACTGCTATCTTGCTTTTCTGTGGCTCGCCTCTGACGATTTCTCACTATTTGTCTAAGATGGTTATCGCAGGATCCCACATCGCGAATCGTCTCTGTACTGATTTTTGGCTTGGGATTTTTAAGTGGGGTAACACCGCGCATTTCATTGCGAAATAGGGTTTGATCTTCTGGAGAAATATGGGTTTTTTTGCTCATCATGGCGTTTTAAATTATGATTAGCAACGAGTATAGCATATAATACCTCTTAATTATTTTTAGGACTTACGCAAAGCTTCGACATCGGAGTTTTGCGTAAGTCCTAATTTTGCTGAATTTTGGCTGTTTTTGAAAATATGTCAAAAAATGCCGTCGCTGAGGCTTGCAACGACGGATGATGAACCCATTTTATAAAAATAGTTAAAATCAAGTTTTGGAATGATGCGCATGACCTTTTCCTCAGATACACAAGACTTTACGCATGTCTTGGATTTTATTCGTTTTGGTATTAGTCAGGCACAAGCTGCCAATTTGCATTATGGTCATGGTACGGATAATGCGGTGGATGATATCTATGCGTTGGTGTTTGATTCACTGCATTTGCCATGGGATGTGGCGCAGCGTTTTTTGCAAGCACGCTTGACACAAGGTGAAAAGAAATTATTAACAGAGCGTTTGGCACAGCGGATTATTCAACGAGTGCCAGTTCCTTATTTAACGCAGATTGCCCATTTTTGTGAAATGAGCTTCTATGTGGATGAGCGGGTGTTGATCCCTCGTTCCCCATTTGCAGAATTGATACGCCAACATTTTGAACCGTGGATTGAAGCAGAACAAGTGACGCGCATTCTGGATTTATGCACGGGCAGTGGGTGTATTGCGATTGCTTGTTGTGAATGGTTTGCTGATGCGCAGGTGGATGCTGTTGATTTATCTGAGCAAGCTTTGGCTGTGGCCGAAATCAATCGTGCGCGTCATCAAGTCTCAGAGCAACTGACTTTATTAAAGTCAGATTGTTTTGATCAAGTACCCAAAACACTTTATGATGTGATCATCAGTAATCCACCTTATGTGGCAGAAGCAGTGATGCAGACTTTGCCTGCAGAATATCTACATGAGCCCAAAATGGCGCTATTTGCCGAACAATCAGGTTTGGCGATCGTGCAACGCATTTTACAGCAAGCGGGGCATTATTTGAGTGACCATGGTATTTTGGTTGTGGAAGTTGGCGAAAGTGCTGAGGATTTGATCAGTCTATATCCTGAAGTGCCGTTTGTTTGGCTTGAATTTGAGCAAGGCGGCGATGGGGTTTTTTTATTAACAGCGCAGATGTTGCGCGAGCATTTTTAGGTAATTATGACAAGACGATATCATGTAGCGGTAGTGGGCGCGACTGGCGCAGTAGGGGAAGCGATGCTTGCTGGTTTGGCGGAACGTAAATTCCCAGTGGGAGAAGTGTATGCTTTGGCTTCTGAGCGTTCAGTCGGTAAAACAGTGCAGTTTGGCGATCAAACACTAGATGTGTTAGATCTGGCTACGTTTGATTTTACTGATGTAGATATCGCCTTGTTTTCTGCTGGGAATGCGGTGTCAAAGCAGTATGCGCCTATTGCCGCAGCGCATAATTGTGTGGTGATCGATAATAGTTCTTGTTTTCGCTACGATGCTGACATCCCATTGGTGATTCCTGAAGTGAATCCGCAACGCATTGCAGATTATACGCGTCAAGGGATCATTGCTAATCCTAATTGCTCCACCATTCAAATGTTGGTTGCGCTTAAGCCGTTGCACGACGCGGTTGGGATTACCCGGATCAATGTTGCGACTTACCAGTCTGTTTCTGGAACAGGAAAAGAAGCCATCACAGAATTAATCAGTCAGTTAGGGGAATTGTTAAATGGTCGGCCTGTTAAGCCGAGCGTATATTCTCAGCAAATTGCGTTTAATGTTTTACCGCATATCGATGATTTTCAAGAAAATGGCTATACACGTGAAGAAATGAAAATGGTTTGGGAAACGCACAAAATTTTAGAAGATGATACGATTTTAGTGAATCCTACTGCCGTGCGTGTTCCGGCGATATATGGGCATTCAGAAGCCATTCATGTTGAATTCAAAGCACCTTTGACAGCGGCCAAAGCCAAACGGTTGTTGCAAGCAGCACCTGGTGTGGTAGTTGTAGATGATCCTAAAAAAGCCAAATATCCAACGGTCATTTCGCATGCAGTGGGTTCGGATGATGTTTATGTGGGGCGTATTCGCCAAGATATATCGCATCCTAACGGTTTAGATCTGTGGGTAGTAGCCGATAATATTCGCAAGGGCGCCGCAACCAATGCGATCCAAATCGCGGAATTGTTGTGTTCTGAGTATTTGTAGTCCATTGTTCGAAATTTAAATGATCTTGCCCTGGCCCACCAGAAAAAAATGTCATATTGATATCCAACTGTAGGGGCGAACGGCGTTCGCCCTTGTCTCGGGTTATACGAATTTTGCTGTTTGAAAGAAGGGCGAGCGCCGCTCGCCCCTACATTAGAAAAAAACTTCATTTTGTGACCTTGTGCAGTATATACTTAACAAATGAATAAAAATCAATTAGTGACTATTTCCGGTAACGCGTTGGCTTGGGTACTCCCTATGCCAGCTTGGCCGTCTCTCAAACTGGGTAGTCCATCTTTAAGTCATGCCTATACGATCTCCAATCAAAGTCCAGGAGAGATTCGGATCACCGGGATTGGTTTTGAATCTAGTGATGATGATCGTGTTGGTTTAGCCGGTGGGACAGCGTATGTTGGTTTGGTGTTACCCCCGCAAGCATCTTGTACCATTGAAGTTCAAATTACCCCAAAACGACTTGGTTATGGGAAACAAATCCTCAATGTAGAACATACAGGTGATTTTTCGCCGTTATGGACAGAGGTATCATTTTCAGTGTCGGTAACAGGCGACACAAGACGACGCAGTACTTATTTGGCAGATGATACGACGACATTGGATCGTCAACGTCGCTTGATCGAGCAAGATGGACATCGTAATTATGCACGTGTGCATGCACGCGAACATCCAGAACAAACGCAATCGACGCAACAAAGTTTAGCATTAGGTGAAGAAGGGGTACAAAATAATATTTTGCAAAACCCCTGGCTGAATAGCCAAAGATTTGATGGTATTGATCCCAATCTAAATCCAGAACCACCTTTAAACACGGAAGCACGCCGGGAATTTGATAATGAACGGCGCGAACAAGAAATGGAAAAACAATTAAGGTTGGGTAATATGCCTAGAGTGTCACCGGCCCCCAAACCACAAGGCTTTTGAGTGAGTATGAGCTCTATTCGAGGAAACACAAACACCATATTTGGCGCATCTTGAATGAAAGGCTTTCTGAAAAATGCTCACATACTGGCGTGTATGCTGCGCATTTTCAGAAAGCCTTTCGTTCAACCTGCACTCAAATCTGACGTTTCGCCGGGTGTAAAGTGCTTTAATCCTCACTGGTAACTCCCCAGTTACGTCATCCAGAGCGTAGCGAAGGATCTCAGATTGTGCAAGCATCAGGAGATCCTTCGCTGCAACCCGGGGAGTTATAATCAGGATAGGACTCCTCAGGGAAGAGGATAAAAAAACAAAGGTAATTTTATGACCATTGCAAATGACATCATCTCTTGTCGTGTCCCCGATCTGGATTTTTATCTGCGGGAAGGGGACTCGTTGGACGATATTGATGAGTATGGGTTCACACCATTAATCGAATCCATTATTACACGGCAAATGCACATCGCACAGCTCTTGCTAGATAAGGGTGTTGATATCAATAAACCGGATGTTACGGGACGTACGGCTTTGCATTGGGCGGTGGATAATGCGGATATTGAAACGATTCGTTTATTGTTGATGAAGGGCGCCAATCCTAATGCCTATACACGCTCAGGATTATGCGTATTGGTTTATCCGATTTTGCGAGCACAAGCGGATGTCAAACATTTGTTGTATCAATATCACGCAAAATTAGACTTTGCTTTGGATTTTATCTATGCCAAATTATTGGGGCATCGATTTGAATTGAGTGGCGATGTTGATATTGTGAATGCTGAGAATGAGTTTATTGAGCTGGATTATGAAGGGTTTATTTTAGAATTTACCATTGCAGTCGTCAAAGATTCTTTGCGTCGGTTTACCAGTAGTTATTCTACGCGTCATTTACGTCATTTGTTTCCAGCGATTTATGCCATCATGGATGGCTTTGCGGTTGCTGACGAGTTGTTGCAATTACAACATCATGTGGCGCTCACCAATCAGCATCATCAACGTATACAGCAATTATTACAAGCTCCGCTCTTGGTGCTCCCTGCTGCGAGTCAAGGGCATGCCATTTGTTTTGTTCGTTATCAAGATTGGTGGGCCAAAATTGACCGGGGCGAAAATAGCTTAAAAGAAGGGACCGTGAACATTTATCGGATGACTCGTCCTCAAGCGTTGACTTTGAATTTTATCTTGGACTTTTTATATAAAAAACAAAGTCGTCGGTATTTTCATAAAGATATTAATAAGATTTTAGGTCTAACCCCTGTATTACAATTACCTATTTCGGCGCAAATTGTTGGAAATTGCTCGTGGGCGAATGTGCAAGCGGCGATACCAGTTGCTTATGCACTTCAAACACTCCAAAGCGTAGAGACGTTCCAAGCCAAACCTTCATTAGATTTGTATACGACTTGGATTGAATGGGATAAAGATCGTGCCTTAGATGAGTGCATTCAGCGTTTCTATGCGGCACAACCCCCGCGTACAGCAAGTTTTGCTGCGATGTTGGGTGCTGTCTTATTTCAAGTTTGTGATCAAAGTGATTTGTTACATTTGGACCGAGCTGAAAAAATGTTGGCTATTCTGACGTTGCCAGATTATGCCTATATTTTGCAAAGTTATTTGGATGTGTATTGCATCAGACGGTTGACGCGTAAAGGAAATAATTTATTGAAGTTGCTTGATAACTGCGGAGTTAATCCTAATATTGGTGTAAATCCGATTGCGACCGGTTTAAAGAATAAAGATAAATAAAAAACATGTTGTCACCACAGTAGTGGTGGCAACATGTTGAGATCATGGCTGATTATTGACCTAAGCGTGCAACGGGTGGGCTACGACGTTCTGATTCTAGTTCTGCTTCATCACCTTCGACTTGGAGGTCAAGTTCCAGTCCTTTCCTGTCTGCATTAGACAGTACTGGTGCTGGTGCAGGAGCAGTAGGTCTGCCTTTGAACATTGCATACATAGAAGCAATAGTTGGCACAGCAACCACAGCATCAATAGCTAATTTAGACATTGTGCTTAATGAACCGATAACAGGCAACATTGTTGGGAATAAATGCAATACACCAATAAATGCAGTACCTAATACAGCCGTGCTACCTAATAAAACCATGTCATGTTTAGTCAGTTCTTTTTCATCAAAACGAGTTTTTAAATTGTTGAATTCTGCATAGGTACGTGGTGCTAAGATAGAACCAGTGTACAGAGCGAATGCTAAAAATGCAGCGCCAACAATATATTTCAAATAGCCAGTCAGAGCAGCCAAGCCAAATGGAATCAACGCTGGGCTAGCAACCAATGCAACAAGATATACAGCTGCTAATGTGAATCCTGTAGCTGCTGCAGCATATTTGCCGTAGTGATTTTTGTAGTAAGATGCGTTAACTGTCAAGTACTGTTTCCAGTTTAAATCTTTCAAACCTGCTTTTGCTGATGCAGAGTTAAAGCTGTCGATTCTACGTTGTTCGCGTTCTGCAGTGTCGCTTTGTTTTGCGGCTACATTCATCAAATCTTCATAAGACATTTGCATTTTATAAATCCCCATCTATAAGTTATTAACGCAAGGCATGGTTGCGTTTGATATGTTTTAAAAAAACATATTGCTTTATATATGCCAATATTGTACGTTGGTACATGCACAATGTGCGCATTATAAATGTTTTTAAATTATAAATCTAGTGTTAGGTGTATATTTTTAATTTCGCGTGCTTTGGAAAGGAGCTTAGTAAGTCAAATGGTCGGTTTGACGCGGGCTTTGTTACGTTCACGCAATGACGGATTTAATAATCGTACCGCACAGAGAGTATT
>CAISKC010000077.1 GCA_903885895.1 uncultured Legionella sp. | reverse complement strand
GCGCTCCTTGCCATTTTCCTTTTGAGCGTGGAGCATTTCAAGATGCGCTTTTTCTTCTGGAGATATATGTAATCTTTTCATGACGCATAGCTTGATCCCAATAAATTAAAAATGCAAGCATTTTGAAAGATCATGGGTATATCTCTCACTCCTCACGCGCAAGGATAATACAGAAGCGATATGGCGTACGTTATTCCGACATTGTCATAGGTTGCCTAGCAAAGAGCGCGCGTTAGTTCGACAACATATTCATAGTCTGCTAGAGACGACCGGCACTGTTGCGTCTATGAACAATAAAACGTTACTGCGTGAAAGAGCGATGATTCTTATTCAAGAAAAGCGTTATCAAGAGGCTTTAGAAACGTTAAATCACATGTGGTTGCTTTGGGGAAAAGATGAATCCATTTATATTGGATTGAGTATTTGTCATCGCCAGCTACAGAATGTGGATATAGCTATTTCAATGTTAACGGATTTTTCTAACTATAGTGAGAATAGAAAAATTGTGATGCAATTGGTCGAATGTTATCAATTGAAGCAAGATGAACAAAAACTCTTAATGTGTTTTGATCTATTATTAACGCGCTTTCAAACTTATACCCTAGGGGCATCCAAAGCAATACTGTATTTTTATGAACATGGACATATTGAAAAAATGAAGCATGCCTGGGAGCACTGTCGCAAGTATTGTAAAGAAACTAAGTTGTTACGAGATATCGAACAATTGGTCCAGCCGTATTTATCAGAAGAAGCGCCTACAACACGTCAATCTGAGCCGGAATCCATGCAACGTGATGATATGTTGAGCGTGCAAGAGTCAGTTTTAGATCAAACCATGATCGCTCAATTAGAGCTGGAGGATGTATTTTATGATCCTGGGGATATGTTTGAGGTATATAGAGACGAAAGTGAATTGTATGAAGTGGTAAAGAAAAGGCCTCGCTTTGTTCCCGATTTATTCGATCAACAAAGCAAGCCTGCTATCAGTGATACTATCAAAGCCTTAGATCTTGCCTATCCTAAAAAGGGTATGCTTTTCAAAGATAAAAATGCTGAAAAGCAAATATTAGATCTTGATGTGGGTCCAGATAACGGTGCGTTTAGTGGATACAGCAGTTCTGGATGACGTGTCTTGAACACGTCAAACTATCCATAACTTGGTGAGTGACAACATTTAGAGGCTATCTAAAAACTGCTCAAGAGCGGCTTGTGGAGTATTGCCTCGCAAAGCGGTCTGCATATTGTTTTTGTATGTAACTGGATAGCTGTCAACTACTTTGCCGCATATTCGCCATAAATCATCTGCAGCGACCCGATAAAAAGTCCAATCGCTGTATTGGTTTTTGTTAGAAACAGCTTCATAAACCGGCATAAATGCTCGGCAGTGAGAGCACCAAGTCGCATGGACTAGTAATACTGTTTTAGGATTTTTTAATAGAGAGCAATCTGATTCGCTAAAAGGTAATAATACCGAAAAAGAGATCAAGGGTATGAACATCAGACATCCAATCATCAGCAGTTTAAGCATTTTTTCAAGACAAAAGCGCACGTTGTACCCCATCCTTTGAATAAGGCTCGTATTCTAACATAGGTAATACAAAAAATAATACGTTGCTCGAGATCAGTTATTGTGCCCAAAGACTCATGACATAGCCACCGCCGCCTGAACCGGTTGGTTTAACCGCTAACGCCCCTTGGTCGCGCAAATCTTGCATGTGTTGTTGTAGTGCGGGGGTGATCAATCCCCATTTTTGGAAACATGCATGCGCTTGCTGGATGGCGAGTGCTAAACGATGTTGGCTGTTTTCTGTATAGGGATCTTCCAACGCTTGTTTGGCAGCCATCACAGCTGCTTGCATCGTTTGATCAATGAGTTGTGCTGCATCGGGAGAGCTTGCCCATAATTGTTGGACGGTTTGAATGCAGTTGGCGGTTGGGCCTTGTTGACCGCAAAAAGATAATTGCCATTTAGGCGACCAGGTTGGGTTTAAGGGCGCAGCTTGGCTGTTTTGGAAGTGCATCCCCGTGGCGCTACTCACTCCAATAATATCTAAACCACTGCTTTTGCCATGGAAGAAATGTTCTAGTTCACGGGCAATGGTAAATTCGTCTTGTATGGAAATCCACTGTTGTGAGGCAAACCAGCGAGAGATTGCTACGCATAAGGCTGCTGAAGCCCCCATTCCTACACCAGCTGGGATATTGCTTACAATGTGCAGGTCACCACTGACTGTCGTAGGAGAACGATCAATGCATCGTAATCCATGTGCTAAAATTTGTTGTAATAAATCATGGGTGGTATCGGGATCATGATCAAGCATCTGAGTGCTAAGATGTAGTTTTGCCGCATGGTCGGATGGCGTGTATTGCAAGGTCAATGTCTTGTCCAATAATGGAAAAACCAAGGCGCCATGTCCGCGAATGACCGCATGCTCACCAGCTAAGATCCATTTGCCATGAGTGGTTGTTTGAAAATTATATGACATCGAAATTGCCAATTAGTATGTCCTGTTCGAAGACTCGTGCCATTTCTTTTTGGTCCGGTCTATATAGTAAATGAATATTAGGGCCAGCATCCATGGTAACAATCGGCCCATCCTGATTTTGTTGCCAAGTATCTTTGAGTTGCTCTAAAACTTGTAAACTCCGGTCAGTCATATAGGTAAACGGTTGCGTGCAACTGGAGAATAGGGCATGCATATCTTGAAACTCTCGCCAACAAACGTAGTAAGCATTGGACCAGCTTTTAGTATGGAATGCATCCAATAAATCGCTTAAATTTTGCTTGGCGCGCGCAGGTCTTGTGGCATACTGCGGGCTGGTTTTGACCAATTCGTGGGCTTTTGAGGAGGAGATAGCTTTGATCTCGTGACTCACCAAAATAACTTTGTGGATCAAATCTTGGTATGGTAAATCGATACTTTTTACCGTGTCATCTTCCCATAGCGCCCAAGGCGAGAAAAATGAGCGGCAAGATGATCCTGAGCCGTGGCGGCTTAACGCTGCAATGGCTTCTATAGGAGGCATAGGTTGTTGTGTTAGTTCACACAATGCTAGGACGGCGCATTGGGTTAAAGCAGCAAAGCTGGATGCTGAACTGGCCAATCCGGTGCTCAAGGGAAAGTTATTATTAGACCGAATGGTAAATCCGCCAGTGTAAGAAAACGTTTGTTTTAAAAACGCTAAGTGTTTTAAAAAACGCTGTTGACCTTCTGGGGATAAGACAAAATTATCCAATCCTGGAATATCTAAGGCTTCCCAAAAATCTTGCTTACCAGGATGTGCCTCTAATGAAACACTCGATTTTAAATGATTGAGAGTAAAAGATAAGGATGGATTTGCGGGCAAATTAGTCGCTTGGTCGTCTTTCCCCATGTACTTTATCAAAGCAATATTCGCGGGGGCATGGCTTAACCACTGTTGCATATCCTACTCCTTAACGTCCCGGGGCATCCGCCCAAAGAACTTTGTGTACTTGCAGTTGAAACCTTACGGGTAACTGATCGGCTAGAATCCAATTAGCTAAGTCTGTAGGGTTTAACTGTTCCCAACTCGGTGAAAACAAGATTTGGGTTTTTTCTATTAAATGGTGTTGTTTTATCATATCACAAGCCCAGAGATAATCTTCACGGTTACATATGACAAATTTAATTTGATCTTGAATTTTAAGCAAAGGAATATTCGTCCAAAGGTTTTGATGGACTTCACCTGAGCCGGGTGTTTTTAAATCCATGACGATAGTGACGCGCGGGTCAATAGGCGCAATATCGCGTGCACCGCTGGTCTCGATCGAAACGAGATACTGAGCTTCACAGAGGCGGTACAAAAGGGGTATACAATTAGGTTGCGCTAAAGGTTCGCCACCTGTGATACACACATGTGGGGTTTTGTAAGCTGAGACTTGCTCTAAAATGCTATCTAGACTGACTTGTTTGCCGCCTTGAAATGCGTAGGCAGTGTCACAATACTGGCAACGTAAGGGGCAGCCGGTTAAGCGGACGAAAACCGTAGGAAAGCCGCTGGTGTTGGACTCTCCCTGAATGGAATAAAAAAGCTCTGTGATACGTAAATGAGCTGTCATTACCCACCTAGTTTTTCTAGCTTGAGCTGTGCCAATCGCGCTGTATCAGTGTCAGGGTATTGATTCATGACAGCAAGAAGTTGTTCTTTCGCTTCTGCTGTACGCCCTGATTCAGCAAGTGCGTAGCCAAGCTTGAGACGACTGGGTGCAAATTTACTGGAAGTTTTGAAATTTTGAATGACCGTATCAAAATGCGCGATAGCTTCTTTATAATCTCTTTTAGTAAGATAGAGCTCTCCGAGCCAATATTGTGCGTTAGCACTGTATCCCCCATGGGGATATTTCGTAATAAATTGTTGCATGGCTTGTGTTGCTTCGGGGAAGTGTTTTTGTTTGACCAAATCATAGGCGGCCAAATAAGAAATTTGTTCATCAGCCGGATTGAGTCGGACATGAGAAGCTGTTTTTTCTAAACTCTGAGTTAGAGGGGCAGCTTGCAATTCCATTTCAAGTGGTGTGTCAGTGGCGTCATGTGCTGGCTCGGTAGGTGGATTTGGTGTCGCAGCCGGATTTGATGGCTTATAATTTTGGTTGTCTATATTTTGAGTTAGATTGAGTTGTTGCTGCTTTAATTCATCTAATTCATGCGTTTGAACTTCTAATTGTCCACGGAGTTCTTGAATTTCTTTCTGTAACGATTGTACTTTGTTGACGAAATCGGTATTCCCGCTGGTACTGCTGTGGCTGCTTGCATGACGGGATGCAGATGTTTCATTGGCCATGGCATAAGTATCTTCACGTGCAATAGGCAGCTCTTCAGCTGCCTGTTCTTCTAATAAGGCAAAGTTCTCACTATCGTCGACCACCGGTGCACTTGCCAAAACTGGCATAGATACGCATAACAATGTTGCGAAGATAGTGTGAACAATGATTCTCATTTTTTATTTAGCCTCAAACGTAAATTCAACACGGCGATTTTGCGCACGTGATGCTTCATCATTCCCCAACGCGGCGGGGCGTTCTTTACCATAACTGACGACACGAATCTGTCTTCCGCTTACACCAGCCATTTTCATGACTTCTGCAACGGTCATCGCACGTCTTTCTCCTAACGCAATGTTGTATTCACGGCTACCACGTTCATCGGTATTTCCCGCGACCAAAACACGCGCACTAGGGTGTGACGTTAAATATAGTGCTTGAGCTTGGAGTGATGGAGCGTATTTTTCTTTTAAAGAGTCACTATCATAAGCAAATAAGTAAATTTGATTATGGGGTGCCTTGGTTGTATAACTCTCTCCAGCTTCTGAGCTGTTACCAAAATTGAGTCCTGCTCCCAAACCATTGGAAAGCATCCCGTCGTTGTCAGCACCACCATTCATACCGTGGTGTTTATTACAAGCAGCTAACAACAATACAGTCATGATGATAGCACCTTGCTTAATAATAGTACCTAATTTCATATTTCGAAGCTCCTAATTATTATTATTGGCGCCTCATTGTACAATTGTTTTACGCACTTGGCTAGAGGGTAATGTGAGGAGTGTCTGTAAAAAAACCTATTGTTACGAGGGGCGCAACTTTTCAAGATCAAAGACGGTAACGCAAGCGCAAATGCTTGCGTTTACAAAAAGGGTATTAGTATTCTATTGTGGATACGGATATTTCCGATAACCATGTAGACCATCTTTATAAAAATTAAAGCGCGGATTCCAAAAAGAAGGACCATAGCCGTCATCATAGCTACCATAGCCATCATAACCCATGGTATATCCTGTGTATCCAGGTGTGTACTCAATGCCTGTAAATCGTGGATTATAATCAGCATAATCGGGCGCATCTTGAAATGTGGCCGTGTCGATAACGCATCCACAAAGCATCGAACATAAGGATACAGCACATACCGCACAACCTATTTTCATCATGATAGAATCCTGAATAAGTCTTCTATTTTTAGTGTAGACGTAAATGGCCAGATATCAAATTTCTGGTATCAATAAGAAGCAATTTTAATTTATTGTAATCAAGATTATGCTTGTCTTAGCATGCTGATTTGACGATCGAGTTGATCGTACCCTGCTTCTACATTCACATATTTCCGTTTAATAAGACGAATAGACAAAGATCCATCATCCTGAGCTGATTTGTCTTGCCATATGCTATTGAATTTCAGTGCCTTTAGTCGTTCAAAATCGCGTTTTTGCGTCACAATAAAAAAATTGCGGTAGTGCTCTTGGTCATTGAAATGCAGGCCTCTGGCTTCATGCGCAAGATTTTGTCCGGGTAAGTAATCATGCAGAGAGAAGTATTCATTATTATGCACAGCGATAATTTTACCCTTAGGTAGCAGGCTGACAATGCGTGTTGCCAAATGTTTGACACGAAGATGCGCCGCTTTGGAATAATGGCCGTTGGCATGTAAAGTTCGGTATATACCGCGATTGGTAAAAATGCGATTGGGGTCAAATTCATAGTGTTTATGGTGGAGCGTGAATTCGATGTTGCGTTCCCCGGGGTGTTTCAAGGTGATCAGAGATCCGCCCTGATATTGTATGACAGCGCGTGCTGCTTGCAGGGCCGTGGTTTCATTTTGGTGAACATGGATAAACGATTTGCCCTTCCCATGTCGTTCTTGCACAATAAGGACAGTCGTATCACCGAGCTGTACGGGGTATTGTTTGGCAAAACAAGGGTGTAATGTCTCAAGGGTGAGTAACATAATAATCAGTAAACGCATAAGCAATTGATTTAATTCTACATTAGTTGAGCGGCAGTAGTATAAAAGATCATGATAAAAAACACAAATATGAGGAGAGCTGTTAAATGATAGCGATATTTAATCTGTATCGAGAGGCTAGTTTTGTTGACAATTCATTGTCTTAACCACGTGCTATATTTGGCGCATGCTCAAGAGCGATATTTAAAAATTTAGGCACAATATTCAGGATTAAATATTTATACGATTACATTTGGCGGATAATTTCGGTATAATCCTAGAAAAAGTAGCATCTGTTGATAATTCGCTAATTTGAGCCGAAATGTTAACAGACCTTAGAACTATCAGCGCAATTAGGGACAATATTGTGATGAGTAATATTTTTAATATGTTTGGTCCGTCTCCTATTCGGCCAATTGAACAGCATATGTATAAAACTTACCTGTGTGCTAAGCAGCTATCACCATTTTTTGAAGCGGTGATTAATGATGATTGGGAGTTGGCGAAATCTATCCAAAATAAAATTATTATATTGGAGAAAGAGGCGGACCTGATTAAGCGTGATTTGCGCTTGCATTTACCAACCGGGCTTTTTCTGCCAGTGGCGCGTTCGGATTTACTAGAATTACTTGCAGCGCAAGATCGGATTGCGAATAAAGCGGAAGACATTGCTGAATTGATTATTGGGCGGAAAATGGTGATCCCAAAAGGATTGGTATCATTGTTTATGTCTTTTTTAAATCGTTGTTTGGATGCAGCCAAACAAGCTTGTAAAGCCATTAACGAATTAGATGAATTATTAGAAAGTGGGTTTCGTGGTAGTGAAGTGACTATTGTCGAAGAGATGATTGTGACTTTGGATAAAATTGAACATGATAGCGATGATTTTCTTGCTGAAATTCGTCGGCAAATTTTTGAAATCGAACAGGACTGGAGTGCCATTGAAGTGGTGTTTTTATACAAGCTTGTTCAGTGGGTTGGTGATCTAGCAGACTTGGCCCAAGTTGTGGGTGCCCGTTTACAAATTCTTATTGCGCGGTAATTATTTCTTATGGACTATCCTTTTTTATACCTCTTAGCAGCGGTTGTTCTCTGTTTTCTCATGACGTGGGGTGTGGGTGCTAATGATTTAGCAAATGTGATGAGTACGACGATGGGCTCGAAAGCTGTCTCTGTGCGTCAAGCGATGTGTGTTGCAATTATATTCGAATTTGCTGGTGCTTTTTTTGGTGGTACCGGCGTCACTGAAACTATGCGTGATGGTATTATTAACACTAGTCAGTTGTCCGGTTCGCCGATGGTTTTAGTGGAAGGCATGTTGTCCGTGCTTTTAGCCTGTACGATATGGATGAATTTGGCTAGTTTTATGGGTGTGCCGGTTTCCATTACGAATGCATTGGTTGGTTCAATGGTCGGTTTTGGTAGCGTTGTTCTGGGAATTGATGCGGTGCATTGGAAACAAGTGTCGTATATTGCCATTGGTTGGATAACCTCGCCATTGATCGCTGGGATTACAGGTTTTATTTTATTTACAACTATTCAACAAGCTATTTTCATTCGGATTGATCCACTTAAAAAAGCCAAGTTTTATATGCCAATTTACTTGTTTCTTATTGGCTGTGTTTTGTCTTTTATCACGGTATTGAAGGGATTGCATCATTTTCATGTGCAGTTGAGTATGCAGCAGAACGTGATGGTTGTTGTTGGAACAAGTCTGTTGATTACTGGGTTGGGGTTGCTAGGTATCAAACAGATTCCAGAACCTCTAGATATGAAACGCCGTGATATGTTTATCCAAGTTGAACGCTATTTTGCATTGTTAATGGCGATGACGGCTTGTGCTATGGTCTTTGCGCATGGTTCTAATGATGTCGCGCTTGCGGTGGGTCCTTTGACGGTGGTGTATAATTTGGCGATGAATAGTTCACCTAAAATTATTGCTGGCGGATATCCCTCTTGGATTATTTTGTTCGGTTGCGTAGGTGTGCTAACTGGATTTTTGATGTATGGCAGAAAAGTGATTGAGACAGTAGGCAGCGCTATCACAGCTTTAACACCCAGTCGTGCATTTGCAGCAACCCTTGCAGCAGCCACAGCTGTTGTCATAGCGACGAGTAGCGGTATTCCTGTGTCTGCGACCCAGACTTTGGTTGGGTCGGTGTTGGGCGTTGGTTTGGCGCGCGGCATTGGTGCATTAAATTTGATTGTGATTCGCAATATTTTCACCTCTTGGATTTTAACCCTCCCTGCAGCATCTATCTTGACGATTGTTTCTTATAAGACTTTACATTGGGCCTTACACTAGCGCTTGTTATGACTCGCTATTAATGGCAGCTTAGACCTAAAAATAATATCGATTAAAACCCATAAAATTCATCAGTAATAGCTATACATAAAAAAACTTGTTGACATAGCGAGTGAGATCAGTAGAATACACGAACGCCGTTAAGGGCGAGTTGATTAAAAATAGAGAAGACAAACTGTGTGGGCGCTTAAGAAGCGTCGAAACCTGAG
>CAISKC010000076.1 GCA_903885895.1 uncultured Legionella sp. | reverse complement strand
GCACTAAAGGATAATGATCGTATTTTAGGCGTTATCAAGGGATGGGCGTTGAATAATGATGGGGCAACTAAGGTTGGGTTTACAGCTCCGAGTATTGATGGTCAAATTTCTTGCGCGAAGGTAGCGCTGCTACGATCGCGGGTCGAGCCCACTGAAGTTGAATATATAGAAGCCCATGGGACCGGAACATTACTGGGTGATCCGATTGAGATCGCTTCACTAAGCAAAGCATATGCTTATGATACACATCAAAAAGCACAATACTGTGCGTTAGGTTCAGTGAAAGCTAATATTGGACATACCGATTCAGCATCGGGAGCAATTGGCTTTATTAAAACTATTTTGGCATTGCACCACAAAACATTGCCTCCTCAAATTAATTATCTTGAAAGAAATCCCAATATTGATTTTATCCATTCCCCTTATTATGTTAATTGCGAGCCGCGCGCGTGGGAAACAGCTTATAAAAAGCGTACTGCAGCTGTGCATTCTTTGGGGTTTGGTGGCACCAATGCACATATGATTATTCAAGAAGCGCCCTATATTAAAACAACAGTATCTAAAAAAGCGAACGTATTCTTGGTTTCAGCAAAGACTGAACAATCTTTATATACTATGATACGGTCTTTACATGAATATATATTGAATTTATTACAGACTGCATCTGCTGACGTGGCTTTAGCTGACTCAGTTTATACCTTACAACTTGGAAGAAAGCCTTTAAGATGGCGTGCCGCCATTGCATATCAAAGTTTTGAACATCTGATTAAAGTGTTAGCAACTCCAGATCAATTAAAGAAGCATATTGCCAATCATAATGGGAAAAAATTAAAACGCATTATATTCGGATTTACAGGGCAAGGGTCACAATATGCTGGCATGGCCTCTGATATTTACCATAAGCATCCTTATTTCAAACAAATTGTTGATGAGTGTTGCATTCAACTACGTCCTGCTATGGATATTGATTTAAGAGATATATTGTTTCCAAAAACGATAGAAGATACTGAAATAGCCAATAAAAAGTTGAGAAAAACACAGTATACCCAGCCTGCATTATTTGTTATTGAATATGCATTAGCAAAATTTATGATGTCTTTAGGCGTTAAGCCCGATGCTATGATAGGTCATAGTATCGGAGAGTACGTTGCCGCTACTTTGTCAGGTGCCTTATCTCTAGATGATGGCCTCAAATTTGTTGTTACCCGAGCTAATCTGATGGCTAGCACTGAACCAGGGTCGATGTTAGCAGTCCCGATCTCTGCTAAGGAAATAAAGCCCTATCTTAGTCAAAAGGTTGAGTTGGTTGTTGATAATGCGCCACATCTTATTGTGGTAGCTGGAGCCGAGAACGAGATTATTCAGTTTGAAAAAGATATACAGCACGTACTAAAAGAAAAGGGATTAAGTTGTAAAACACTTAATACGTCGCATGCTTTTCATTCACAATTGATGGATCCTATATTGGAAGAATTTTATCAGCTGAGTTCGCTACGTCCTATATCAAACTTTGTTATTCCTTATGTTTCTAATGTGACAGGCAATTGGATTTCTCATGATGACTTGTCTGGCAAGAGATATTGGGTTGAGCATTTGCGTAAGACAGTTTTATTTTCAAAATGTGTTGAAACATTAAATTTGACTAAAGACGATGTATTTATCGAAATTGGCCCTGGGCGTGTTTTAACATCATTAATCCAGCAGCATAATCTGACAAGCAGTCCATTGCTTTTACAGAGCTTAGAATCGCACAATGAAGCAAACCAAAATAGTTATGCATATTTATTAGGCACTTTAGGGAAGTTGTGGCTCAATCATATCTCGATAGATTGGGAGCATTTATATACGAATGAAATTCGTCAACGACGTGCTTTACCGACTTACGCTTTTGAAAAGCAATCTTATTGGGTTGAGCCGTCTATTGCTGTTGATATTGGCTCTCGATACTTACAACATAAGACTAGCGATTTGCTTTATAAACCGGTTTGGGGACAAGATAAAAAACTAGCTATGTCTGTTTTGGTCAAAGAAAATTTGACAGAGCATTGTTTGATAATCATAGGTGATGATAAAGAAAAAATTGATCTTTTATTAAAAAATGCACCAGAAGGGATTGATACTTATATCATATCCTCTGGGGAGAAATTTGAGCATTTGGGTCAGAAATTTGTAATAAATCCTATAAACAGAGAGCACTACACTCAGTGTTTTAAAAATATTCAGAAAAAATACGACACATATCTTGTTGTACACACATGGTTTTTAGATGATGACTCTAACAAAGATCCAAAAATTTTGCTGTCGAAAGGCCCATATTGCTTATTGTACTTAACTCAAGTATTTAATGAAGCTCATATAGATAAATCTTTGAAAGCGTTGGTACTGACAACTCAAATACAATCAGTAATGGGGACTGAAGATATATTGCCAATTAAAGCGACTATTTTAGGTCCGTGCAAAGTGATACCGCAGGAACAAGATAATATAGCCTTCAAATCGATTGATTTAGAGTCTAAAAGCGATTGGACTCCCGAGTTTATAGATTCTCTTTACAGGGAGTTAGTTCAGACTACGTCAGATGATTTTAAAAAAGAAATTGCTTATCGAGGGCAATATCGTTGGATTAAGCAATTAAAACCTTGTGACAAAGAGGTGGAAAATTTCCAATGTAATCGTCTAAAAAAATGTGGGGTTTATATCATCACAGGTGGTTTAGGTGGTATTGGGCTTTCTATAGCGGAGCATTTAGCAAAGCATTACGATGCTAACCTTGTTTTATTAACGCGAAGTGAATTTATCCCAGAAATTGAATGGCATTCTCATGTTGAACATAGGAATAGTAAGCATTATGAAAAAATTAACCGATTATTGACTATTAAAAAATATGCTAGTTCTCTGGCTATCGAATCTGTTGCAGTTGAAAATTTACCAGAACTTAAATTAGTTATAGAGCGCGTCAAGCAACGATTTGGTCGCATCAATGGTGTGATTCACGCTGCAGGTGTTGCTGGTGGCGGTGTTGCTCAATTTAAGACAATTGAAACTTACGAAAACGTATTAGTTCCCAAATTGACGGGAACAGGCAATCTCATAAAGTGCTTAAAAAATGATCCATTGGATTTTATGGTGCTAATTTCATCGATTACTTCGGTCACAGGGTTTCCTGGGCAAATAGATTATTGTTCTGCTAATTGTGTATTAGATGCTTATGCGAATAAAAGTGATAATTTTAATCATCAGGTTCTGTGTGTGGCTATGAATTGGTTAGCGTGGCGCGAAGTTGGCATGGCAGCGGAATCCAAAACATTGTTAATGTCTTTGGATGAAGACAATAGCATTAATCCTCAGGAAGGGTGCCAAATATTCGAGAAAATAATTCATTTTGGAGCTAATCAGATCATTATTTCAAAAGAGGATTTAAATTTTTATCAAAACCCTAAAACAGATTTGTATAAAATTGACCTAAAGCAATCAGATAGCTCTAGTAATATTGAGGCGCTATTAAATCTTTGGCAGCAAATACTTGGAATAGAACATATTACCATTGATGATGATTTTTATGAATTAGGCGGTCATTCTTTGCTTGCTGTGAGTTTATTAAGCAAAATCCGACATCAATTTGATGTAAAAATTCCTTCAACTATTCTATTTCAAGTAAAAACTATTCGTGCGCTTGCAACAGTGATCGAGTCATATAAACAAGAACAAGAAGAATATTCTCCTTTAGTCGTATTGCGTTCAGGAAATGTTTCAATTCCTCCTTTGTTTATAGTTCACCCTGTTGGAGGAACCGTATTTTGCTATATGCAACTGGCCAATATTTTAGACACGGATAGAACAATATACGCTTTCCAAGATCCCAGTATAGAAGCAGAAAGATCATTATTTTCTAATATTGAAGAAATGGCAAAATTTTATCTGGAACATATACGGAAAATTCAGGAACAAGGTCCGTACTATTTATGCGGAGCATCTTTTGGTTCATTGGTTGTTACTGAAATGGCATATTTACTTGAGCAACAGAATGAGATAATCGAATTTATTGGGATAATTGATGGATGGGGTATACATGGTCGAACGGATTTTGACTTGGATTATGTTAGAGAAATCATCCAAATGCATAATCCAGATTACGAAAATAATTTTCATTTTGAGAAACAATCATTATGGGAGGATTTGTTACATCAGCGATTAAAGATGATGTTGCAATATTCATACAAAAATATTCAAAGTGAGGCCATTCTATTTAAGGCTAAGGATCTATTATCAGAATATAAAAGCATTGAAGCCTCGGATAATCATTGGTCGCAATACATTTCTTGTCTTTCGACAAAAATGATTCTAGGAGATCATAACACGATGATGCAAGAGCCGTATGTTGCAATTCTAGCATTGGAGATGAGCAAATTCTTGGAATAACTGAAGATCGGAAGATGAAATTGATATAACGTAGAGGTTATGGATTTATAAATTTTGAAAATTATAGATTAAGAGTTAGAGTACTGTGTTTTCGAGAAGGTGCTCCCTGATTTGGAGAAGAGCCCCAAAGTCCCGCAAGGGGTGGTAATCCCCCCGAAAAATAACTGATGTCAAAAGTAGAATTTTCTCGTAATCTACGCACAGGAGATTCTTCATGAAAAAATCAAAATTTACAGACAGTCAAATACTATCTATTTTAAAGCAAGTCGAAGGTGGTTCCCGCG
>CAISKC010000075.1 GCA_903885895.1 uncultured Legionella sp. | reverse complement strand
TGGTTACATGGCTAAATTTAAGAATATTTAAATTGATTCCACAGTTTTTCAATTGACTTCAGTCTGTATGGAACAGCACCCTCTAAAAAACACTATTTAAAATCAAATAGTACTATTATTGATCAGTTTATGGTATAATGTCTGATACGATTTAATAACTGAGGGAATAGTTATGAAAAGCACATTAACTGAATATTATCAAAACATCATCATCGAAAAAAATCATCAAGATTTTTCTGCTGCAGTGCAGCAATCAGCTGACTATCGAGACCGATTAGTCGCTTATCAAGCTGCGCACACAGAAATAGAGCCTGATGCCGATTCTGCTGCTATGCTTGAAATGATGGATACGGCTGTATCCACGTTATCATCGGTATACAATAGCTTTTTATCTTTCGGCGCAACACCAGCGATCATAGAGCCGCTAGCCAGCTCACACAAACCTATTGCTGCACCGCAAGAAGATGTCCCTACGCTAGAAGAGCTAGCACGTTTATGTCATATACGTGACGCAGCTTTCTTTGAATATATGCACTCTTTAAATCTCGATGCTGCGCAAGAAATACACGATTTTGAGCCAGATGAAACTAGATTGACAGCGACAGATGAACTCACTAGGCCTTATCGCAACGCATCCAATGCACTATTAAGTGAGATGCAAACTATCTCCGAAAGCATAAGCACTACGCTTGCCACGCAGAGAACTTGGTTAGATTTTATCATTGAAAGTATTTGCCCAAGCTTTGTGCTCAAGGCTATGCATTATATGAACTTTCAAGCCCTGACCAAGGAGAAAATAAGCGCATTAAGTCAAAAATTCTCTAATCTTGCTCAAAGTTTGGAGATCATAGAAACAGCCTTTCATAAGGCATGGGCTATCAACTATCCAAACATGACAGTACCTAGCAATTTAAAAGCTGCCTGCTCGACCACGTTGCATAAATTTGTAGGGCGTATCGATCATGCAGAACTATCGCGCGTTTACTTTGAATATAACCGCAATAAGACTGTCAACAATTTGCTAAACATGTACCGCTTAGCTCATCAACTCCAACACCAAGCTACGCAAAATGAAGAACAACACATTATGATTGGCCAATTGGAAGGCATCATAAGCCAAATCGAGCAATTGCATCCCGATATGCGTACATATTTGGAAAAAGAACAAGCTATCGTAGCGCAAGAGCTTGAGTTGTTTGAAAAACACTCAGTATTGCCAGATACGAATGCTCCTTTAGCGACGTTTTTGGTTCATTTGACAGAAAAATATGGTGAGTTCTTAAGAGCTAGAACTTTAGAAAATTTCAGCGCTTTGTATCAGCATATTCACCGTCATCCAGAATATAAACATAGAAAACAGGTCAAAGACACACGTGCACTCTTAAAAGCTCTGTACCCTGAGGCTTATCAGGCCGTACGTCAGCACCAAATTGCCCATATTGATGAGCAAGCTTGTGATGCGTTTTTGAAAAAATACGAAACAATGAATTATGATCACCCGATTTATAAAGGTTTAATTGCATTCATGCACGAGCCTACTTATGCAAAACTGATTGCTTTGGAACAAGTGATGCCCATAATCTCTGATAATGAACATCACCTCGATCCGCGCCTCTCAGCCGCGATATCAGAGTTTATGCAAATCTGTAGCAATGTTTCCACAATCAATACTGTAGAAGATTGTATATCAGATAACTATTCTGACAGCACTGACGAAGCACCCATTTCAGTAGCAGATGAGAGAAGACCTAGTATGGATATGCTCGATGAGCAAGCCACGACGACTGACAGCGAGATACAACCGCTCAGTATGCAGAACTTGGCAGCGCAAAATAAACAATTTGCGACGATGAATCACTTCTCAACATCGCAGCATAGTTTATTTGCCTCAGTCCAGCATACGCGACTTCTTACAGAGTCAAAAGCGATGCTAAAAGAGTATTTGGCATACCGAGCACAGGTCAACTCAGAATTAGACACAACGTTGGAAAGCCTGCAAGCATTAAGCACGGCTAAATCCAATGGCATAGTGAGTTCCTTCACTGTCATGGCGTCTTATCTGTTCCATCCTGTGGTCGCTTTGGCTTGCATACTCATAGGAAAAGGCAAAGAAGCGAGTTCGATAAAGAGCTTAAGTACAAAACGCAATCAACTACGTGAAGCATTGTATACCATGGAAAAAGACTTCCAAGCTACTTGGAAAGAAAAATTTGGTAGACCAGCACCCATGCAAGCCAGTGATGTGCAAGCATACATCCATGCTGATGTCCAAGATGACCAAATTGATGAAACATCACGGCTGTTAGGTGATAGCAGGGTAAAAGCATAGAAATCTCTACCATCAATGAGAGTGCCCCAACGTCGGGGCACTCTCATTCTTAGCGCTAAAATGTTTACAAAATAATTGATTTACACAAATTTTGAACTAAAATTATAATAAGGAATCAAATATGTGGTGTAGTCATGAGTATGAACAAGCGTTTACAACATGAACTGGCTAACAATCCCCGAGCTGAAGCAGCTCGCATCGAAGATCTTGAAGCAGAAAAAACGTTACGACAAGAAATTTTACAAAAACAACATCGTAACATTGCATCAGGAATCAGTGATGATATGTCTCTAAACTACAGGGAAAGAGATAACGCCTTCTTCAACATACTCCAAATCACGCAGCGCCTAAAATCCAAAGTTATTTTTTTATCCGACTATCAGCCATCACTGAATATGCCTAATATTCGTGACCGAGGCAATCAAATTACCTCGATCCTACAGCGCCGCGATCCAAAGAAAACAGCCTATTTAATGGATTTTCAAGAATTTATCAAAGACCAAGCTGCACATAAAAAAGAAATTCAGCGCTTGAACAAATGGGTCATCGATATTCATGATCAAATTCGCGCCATTGTGATTCCACAAACATTGTATATGCTATTAGTGTGGATGCCGCTTATTTTCAGATTATACCGCTATTTCAATTCCGTTAATCCTTTAGATGACGCTATCAAACAAGGTAGTATCTTAGCCACTGAACTGGAGGATCTTGAAAAACAAATTCATACCGAAGACACACGCTACTACAGCCGTTGGCAAGAAAAATATGTTGAATATTCAGCATTGAGCATGGACCCCAAAAAAGCCACTGCTATGCTCACCGAACATGAGCATTTCGAGAAAACACTGGAAAACCAGCAAGCTTTAGAAGCTTTCATACAATCCTGTAATACGCCCGCATTACAAAGAGCCTATCAACAATTTAAGCGGCAACCTTGTTATCTCAATTTATTTCATTTGAGCACAAGTATTTGTGAGTATCAATACACAGCACAAATAGATAAAAAAGATACGGCTCAAGCCGAGAAGGCATTGGTTACCATCGGTGAATTATATCCAGAAATCAGTGCTGCGCTCACACAATTTAGCCAAGAAACGATGCAACACATCAGTGAAAGAAACGTGTTTAACATGTTAGAACAAAGCTTAGAGAAAAATTATGCAACTAGCAAGGCCATTGAGGATAAAATAAAAAAAGCTAAAACTGAAATGGGGGAAGTATCTAAATATGTGACACAACTCCGTCCAAATACTGATCTTGCTAAAATAGAACAAGCCAGAGCACGGTTACAAAAATTGGATGCTTTTATAGAAAATGGGTATGAGAAATTAAGAAGAAGACGCACATTCATCGAACCATTTAAGCATTTTTTACATAACAAATCAGGTGAAACTTTCAAGCGTTTTTATTGGTTTGTTTCTCAAGCAGAGAATACAGAGTTTCATGAGTATGCAACGATTTTACAATCACTATACCCTGCTTCCATTGCAATATTAGAAGCAGAGCAAGAAGAAATCATGCTAACCATCAACGCACAAACCGGCGAAAAATTGCAAGCTCAATATTTAGACGCGATCATTGCAATCGAACGGTCGCGCAATCCAAAAATGGGGCCTTTTAAGGAAGTGGCAACCGCTCTCAAACCTCTTTTGGGAACGCTTGATTGGAAATGGAGACATTTCACAGCTATCGAACAAGCGATCCAAAAAAATCCTAAATATATGGAAAATGCACAGTTGGCCGCTTTGGTAAATCAAGTCATCTCTACAATCGCAAACGCTAAGCAATTTGTAGAAGTAGTCGAAAGAAAGCCCGTTAGGCTTGCCACAGCAGTCCCAGAACTTATCATTAATCCCAACACTGCACTCCCTACTTTTTTTCAAACATCAAGTAGAAACGAGTCGGCTGCCAACACCTTAATCAGAGAGATCCTTGGTCAGATTAATCTTTACGGCATTAAAAACTCTGATCGAACCTTATCAAATGAAGAAAAACAAGAAAACATTCATTCGGTTTGTGATCTGATGCTGCAATATATTGATCTGTTATCCGCTGATGATACCATCCAAACGATTAGTCCTGAGCATTTGGCATTATTGCAAAATATTGCCACTTTTGTGAGACAAATGAGCTCATCTGACTTACAAATTCAGCTGACGGCAAAGAGTATTGATCGTATACAATCGATGCTCGCGCAATTAGATCACAAGCACCCTATCCGAGAAAGCACAGAATTTCTAATCAAGACTTTTCAAACAAAAGACGAATATATCACCATTAGTACGCAATATGCGCAACATCAGCTCCACAAAGATTTATCAGACGATATTCGAGACCAGAATCGATATGAAGAACGACACCTAAAAAGAGCAAAGCGAAGCGGCTCTGATCTGCTTTCTAAAGAAAAATCCTATCATTTATTTCAATGGCAGATAGCAAACTCAGCCCTAAAGCTTATCGAGAATTATGCTGCCAAACTCAATCAATACCCATCGCCATCTAGTGCTGAAGAGTGTGACTTGGTCACCTCTCTCTCATTATTAGCCAAAAAAATGCATCATACACTGCGCCATGAACCACTTAAACATAGAGAGATACCGCAAATTTTGCAACAACTCGAGCAACACTGTGAAAGTTTAAGGGATCACCCAATTAGTGAAGTAACGCAGAGGATGATCCATGCATTGAAAGAAACAGA
>CAISKC010000074.1 GCA_903885895.1 uncultured Legionella sp. | reverse complement strand
TGGATGAATTTAATGAATGGTTAATAGAAAACGAACAAGCCAAAACAAATGTGATTGAAATAACCAAAATGGCTAATTAAATAACTAACTCGATGGGCCGGATAAATGGGAATTTACAGCAAAATTTGGACTTGACCCAAAATACCGCATTATCAAAACAACTTGGCTCTAAGATAGCTTTATACTTCATTATCATTGGGGTAGATTCATCAGAAAACTCGCTACCTTCTTCAGTGCTGTACATTCTAAACTCCTAAAAATATATCAAAAAAAACGTGCATATTAACACAAAAAATGTACAATCGATCATAGGAAATAGATTAAATTTTTTTACGATACGATTATTAGAATACCGTCGTTGCGAGCGCGGCGAAGCAATCCAGAGACATTAAAAACCACTAGATTGCTTCGTTGTTGCACTCCTCGCAAAGACAATTTCAAAAATTGTACCGCACCGGAAGCTTTATTTTTAGGCAGAGACAACAATGAATGCTTTTTTTTATGGTGCCATTTTGGCATTTGGTTTGATTATCCCACTTGGAATACAAAATATCTTTATCTTAAATCTAGGCGCCACACACAAAAAATGGAGACATACCTTACCTGGTGTGTTGACCGCTTTTTTTTGTGATAGCGTACTGGTCATCTCTGCTGTCTTAGGCGTGTCCATGATAGTCCTATCCATGCCCGGAGTTAAAAACACCATTTATTATTTTGGTTTGGTTTTCTTAGTGTATATGGGTTGGGTCACATGGCAGAGCACTCAGCAATCCGAATGCGCCTATAAACCACTTTCACCGCGCCAACAGATATATTTCTCAGCTTCTGTATCGCTCTTAAACCCGCATGCCATCATAGATAGTGTCACGGTCATAGGCAGCAATTCCTTGCATTTTATTGGGATGGATAGATGGTTTTATACCTCTGCTTGCGTATTGGTTTCACTATGTTGGTTTATGGGACTCTCAGGGCTTGGAGGGATATTAGGCCGAATGAACTCCAATTATTCCGTACTAAAATGGTTGAATAAATTTTCAGCCCTCACCATTTGGACCGTTGCGCTTTATATATTGTACAATATTGTATATACGTAACAATATAAAGATAGGTTGGAGCTTGGCCCAACCTATCTTCCATCATCCGCTCAAGCCTTAGCAAAACTCGCAATAAAATCATCGATCAGCACCGCACCAATACTACATGAGATGGAAGGTCTACCTGGCAATTGATCATGAGCGTACCAGTCCGCTGCTTCAATTTCATTCTGATCAATTCTAATCTCGCCCGCAGCGTAATCAGCAGTAAATCCCATCATGAGAGAATCAGGAAACGGCCAAGGTTGCGAATCAAAATAACTTAAGTTCTTTATCGTGATACCGACTTCTTCTTTCACCTCACGATGCACTGTTTCCTCAAGACTCTCACCCGCATCGACAAATCCTGCAATCAACCCATACACACCGGCTGGAAAATGAGGACTTCTCGCCATCAACAACTGGTCACCTTTGCGGATCAAAACAACAATTGACGGCGAAATACGTGGAAAAAAGCTAAGTTGGCATTGCGTACAAACACGTTCAAAATCCTGTCTCGGATGCACCGTTTTGCCGCCACATGCGCCACAATATTGGTGCTGCTTATCCCAATTTAGGATTGAGCACGCTCTCACAGCAATCCCATATTGCTCACCTGGTAAAAGCGACAAGGCTTGGCGTAATGTCCACGCTTGTAATGTACTCGGTAAATTTTCAGAAATAGGCCCAAGCTCCGCACAATAATACGCCATATTATGCCGCACGCCCAAAGAAAACTGACGAATAATATTTGTCTTCAAAAAATCGACTTCTCTCTCCTGAGGCACAACGTGGTGCTGATTCAAAATTAAGCTGCCATCTGCTTGAAATATCAACCAACACTTTGGATAAATCTGCTTTTCTTTCATATCAAGTCCTGTTCCTTATCTGGTAAAAATCCCCCAGCTTGCATATGCCACATACGAGCGTAATGCCCGTTCACTTCAAGTAATGCTGCGTGGGTACCATCTTCAATGATTTCACCCTTATCGAACACTAAAATTCTATCCATGGCCGCCAGTGTGGACAAGCGATGCGCAATCACAATGGTGGTTTTACCTTGCATCAAACCATGTAAACTATCTTGAATATATTTTTCTGTCACCGAATCTAGTGCCGAGGTTGCTTCATCTAAAATAAGGATCGGGGCATTTTTTAGCATCGCTCTGGCAATGGCAATTCGTTGACGTTGCCCGCCAGATAATTTCACACCCCGCTCGCCTACTAAAGATTGATAACCATCTGACAGCTGCATAATAAATTCATGACAATGCGCTTGTTTGGCTACTGCTATCACATCCTCATCACTTGCTTCACTCACACCATAACGAATATTTTCCAACAACGTGCGGTGAAATAAAGAGATATCTTGTGGAATCAAAGCGATATTGGCCCGTAAAGATGCTTGCGTCACGCCCCGAATATTTTGTTGATCAATGGTAATATCACCCGACTCTAGTTCAAACAATCTTAAAATCAGATTCACAAACGTGCTTTTCCCACTCCCAGAAAAACCGACTAGGCCGACTCTTTGCCCAGAATGCAATACAATATTTTTATTGTTAAATAGCTGCTTACCCTCATTATAATGAAAACTCACATCTTGAAATCGAATCTCTCCGTGCTTGACGACTAAGGGTTGTGCATGTTCTTTGTCCACAATTTCATGCGGCGCATTCATGATAGAAAGTGCTTGTCTACAACGGCCAAGCTGCTCGGTAAAAGATACAAATTGACCCGCTATATACCATAAATTCCAGACCAAACTGAGTGACAAATTCATCACAAACGCAAAATCACCAATCGTAATCAAACCTCGACTATACATCGACCCCAACACCCACAGATTGGTCCCTAACAACGCAACAATGGTGGCATCCCACCACAGTCTCATGATGATGATTTTAGCCTGCATTGTGCGGTCTTTTTGCACGGTATCAACGATACTGGCATGAATATATTGGTTTTCGTAGTCATGTTTCGCAAACAAGCGAATATTCACGATATTACTCACACTATCTACCATTTTCCCGACCACCGCACTCCTCGCTTCAGCAAAAACATGGGACAGATGTTCAATCGGGCGTAAAAATAAGAACGTAATCAATAAAAAGACCATCACCCAAACGCCCAAAATCCCAGCAAAAATAGGATGAATAATCAGAAGCGTGATGAATGCCATGCTAAATCCTAAAATTTGCGCATAGACATCGTCCAAAATATTTAAAATCTCGACGATCCCACTCTGCATATCTGTAATTTTATTAATCAAACTGCCGGCAAAGTTATTTTGAAAATAGCGATACGCATGTTGATTGAGGTAGGCAAACATCTGCGTCATCACATCTTGCCTAACACTCGGCATCAATTTCAATTTTGCCCAATCTAACAAACGCATATCTAAGCAAAATACAATCCATAATCCTATGTATAACAAAACATAGGGTTGGATAGCGCCAAATGCAGCCAATTTATCGCCTTCAAAATCCACGGCTTTATCAATAACCGTTTTCAGCACAAACGGCAGCATCGTATTCAAAATGGCCCATGTTAATCCTACAAATGCGAGAATACTCAGAGAAAAACGATGCGGCTTGAGCATGTGCATCACAAATTGCGGAACGGTTTGATTGATGTTTTTCATCTTTTTCTCATCCATTACGAGTCGCGCAAACCACGATCCCGCTTATTTTTTGTACTAACAACATCGTTAACAATTGCTGGTAGCCTACATACATTTTCATAAATAAATCAGCACCGAAACGCTTTGTCAGACTATGACGCTTCAGCTCAAATTGTTGCATCAATTGGGTATGCCATGCAATAAATTGTGCAGAAATATCCAAGCTCGTTTTATAAATCCACCCTATCATCGTTAATTGTTTCTGTAATTCAGGCAAATAGATAGGATGAAAACGCGCAGCCGTTTTCGACCAACGAGATAACCTTGAATATAACCAGACACTCATCTATATTATCCTTAATAAGATTATTTATCACAACTACGAGGTGATCCATGCGCATCCTAAAATTTTTACTCCAAGCTCTGCTGCTTTTAGTCGTTGTCTTTTTCGTCGTTGGCTATACCATTTCCGATGTATGGACCATCTCACGCTCTATAAAAATTAATGCAAGTGCTGAAAAAATATATCCCTATGTGAGCAATTTTAAAGAATGGGAAAAATGGTCACCCTGGAATACTTCTAAAGATGCAACGTTAGCTTACACGTATTCAGGATCAGAGGAAGGCGTCGGATCTAAACAAGCTTGGACCAGCTCAAAAATGGGTACCGGTTCGATGCAAATCACAGCGGCAGAGCCTCAAACAGGTGTCACCTATGATCTATCTATTGATATGGGATATATACAATCTACCCTACAAGGCACCATTGCTTTTGCGCCTGCTCACGGTGCAACCAATGTCACGTGGACAGACAAAGGCCAAGCAAACGGCAACTATATCAAACGTTGGACAAACTTCTTAGTCAAACCCATGCTTGGCACAGATCTGGATACTGCGCTAGCTGGTTTGAAAAACATCGTGGAAGCACCAGTTCAAAACTGAGTCAATGCAAATTATATAGTATCTATATGTAGGCTTGTGCCCACATATAGATACTCATTTTTTATGTATCGTAATAGCTCGTGGCGTAAACAGTGCCCGCACCTTCTCCCAAAAATCACCACCTAATACAAAAAAACTGCTGACGAACATCACATCGAAAAACACCAGAATCGCAATACGTAAACTATCGCTCACAATCGTTGGAAAATAAGCTAAGATCCACGTCGGAAAAAAACTGCTGATTAATAGCACTAATCCAATGTAATAGCGCGCAGGTGATACATGAGCTTTGGGTACAAATCTCTTAAAAAAACGATAAATATAACTCATAAAATAATCAAAAGTTTTTTTCCCCCACAGCGCAATCGCTATGACCATTATCAGCTCAGGCACTCCCACCAACAAGCTACCTATTAACATAGCCTTCATAGTTTTACTTATACTTAACAAAGAAATCAATGGAGCAAAAAATGGTAAAAGAAAGCTGAGAACAAAAAAGAACCACCCAAGGTAATAACGCCATCCGGATGGACGCAAGACGCTTGCTAAAGATTGAGAATGAGCCGACATAGAATCTCCTGCTTAATCTACCATTAGAAAATTCGTTAGTGACAAGTATAGATGACTTCCCACATCAGGATATCTTATGCTATTTTAATCTTTATTGCATTGGATTGCACAGGACATCAATTGGAAGATATTGCTAGCATAACACCTGATAGAGCCCGTTATTTGAAACTGCTTATGATGTACATCGCCTTATTAACGAGTGTGCTGTTTCTTTCAAAAACATCCTATGCACAAAGTACCGTTACACCCCCTTCCAATCTTGAGGTGCTGCTCGCTACGATACCCGATGAACTTAAAAATCTCCCTTACGCAATTTACCCATCTAGCCCAAACTATGAATCCGCACGTTTCTCTGCCAATAAACGATTTTCTGTCTACCCACATGCTATTTTTACGCCTCAAACAGAGCAAGAAGCTCGTTTCGTTCTTTCCGCGTTAAAAAAACATCATCTAGCTTTTTCCATCCGATCTGGAGGTCATGGCTATGAAGGCAATGCACTCTCATCGGACTATATTTTTGATCTGCGCAATTTCAATGCCATCGTACCAGATGTGAAAAACCAAACGGTTACCATTGGTGCGGGTTGCCGACTAGGTGACGTGATCAAAACACTTGGAAAACTCGATTTTGCTATACCAACCGGAACATGCCCCAATGTGGGAGTAGCCGGTTTGACGTTAGGCGGTGGCATCGGATTACTGAGCCGGACTTATGGTTTAACGTCCGACTCCGTCACCAGCATCACCTTATTGAATGCAAATTCTGAAGTGATAGAAGTCAACGAGCATTCGCATCCTGATCTTTTTTGGGCGCTACGCGGAAGTGGCAATGGCTCTTATGGTATTGTACTCGGCTTTACTTTTAAAATGTATTACATTCCTGCCGTCACATATTATGAATTAACCTGGGATTGGGATGCTAAAAAAGCACCTAAAATTATTCAAACTTGGCAAACCTGGTTTCAAACACTTCCCCCTACTATTACATCGCAATTGCGCATACGCTATGCAAATGGATCTGCGGAAATGAGTATTGCTGGCCTGAAAGTCAATGATGCGACATTCGATGAATGGAAAACCGCATTTCAACCTCTGCACCCCAAAGTAACCATTACAACAGGTCGCTATGGCGATTTAGTCAAATACTGGGCTGAAACGCAAGACGCTCCCTATCTTAAAACGAAATCAAATATCATTATGCGGCCACTTTCCAGCAAGGTCACCAAAAAAATGGTGCGCTTTTTTAATACGCTCATTAATGATCATTCTACGCTTCGCGTACTCTTTGATTTCGATGGACTGGGGGGCAAAGTACCGCTAAGACATTCCGCATTCTACCCGCGCAAAGCCTTAACTTGGTGGTATCAAGGCATTTATTGGGAACATCCGGAGCAAGAAAAAGAAGCACTTCACCGTAGCCGCCAATTTTATAAAAATATCCAGCCAGATGTCTCCGCATATTGTTATGCCAACACAGTAGACTATGATATTGGAAAACGTTATTTAGATGCCTATTATGGCAATAACGTGACGCGTTTATTACAAACTAAAAGAAAATATGATCCTGACAATCTCTTTCGCTGGCGTCAGAGCATTCCACTCAAACAATAACACGTGAATACTGCCATAACAGTAAAAAAGCTATTTTTAATTATCTTAACCTCTGTATGATATCAAATATCGCATATTTTACTGCTATAACAGTAATATATGGTATTTCAAAGAGACACGATGACATCTGACGACATAGCTAAAATAATTCGATATTAGCGAAAAAAAAGCGGGTTATCCCAACAAGAATTAGCTAAATTAGCCGGTGTTGGAAAAACAGCGGTATTCGATATTGAAAAAGCCAAGAAAACTATCCAATTGAATACCTTGTTAAGCATTTTAGACGTTTTAAACATTCAGATGAAACTGGAACTGCCGTTCCCACAAACAGAGGATCATGACAGATGAAAAAAGCACGCGTTTATGTTCATGATATGGCAGCTGGCATCTTAGCAAAACTGGATAAGACAACTTACCTATTCACCTATTTTCCTGATTATATTGGAAGAACGCATTCATCGACTTTATGGATGAGTGAAATTTAGGGTTTATAACAATTTGGATACATCCGTCCCGCAAACAATATCATTCACCACAATTCTTTTCGCAACTTCTTTAATTGACCCCGCTGTGTTTTATTATCTAACCGGTCCCTTATTGAGCGTTTGGAGGGCTTGGTTTTTCTGCGGTTTTTGGGCACCGTACTGGCTTTTCTAATCAGTCGCACTAAGCGTTGCAGTGCATCGGCTCTATTTTGTTCTTGGCTCCTATACTGTTGCGCTTTGATCACAATAGTGCCATCAGACGTGATGCGATAATCTTGTGTACGACGTAATCTTGCTTTATACACATCTGGTAATGAAGACTTTTCAACATCAAACCGCAAATGAATCGCGGTGGAAACCTTATTTACATTCTGTCCACCTGCCCCTTGTGAGCGAATGGCGGTCATTTCCACTTCTGAATCAGGAATTGAGATATTGTCTGTAATTTGCAGCATCGTAGCGCCTTATATATTAGGGTCTCAATCAGACACATCCTCCTAAGCTAATGTATCCTCATGACAATGTATATACCATTTGCTAATGAGTTTTCAGCTTTTATGCTATAATTGGTTATTTTATCAACATAAATATAGTGAATAACAATGCAATCTCGCGAATACTACGTAACACAGGCCCAACAAACTTTAGCGGAAGTTCGCCAACAATTGGTATTTGGGTCTAATGCCAAAATGGACGAAGGTAAAAGCGACTATAAACGTCTTGATGTCATACGCGCGATGGTCACAATGGGTCAAATGGTCAGCCTACAAACATTAGGCCAGGCGGCTTTAAACAACAGATTCCCTATCTATGCTAGCTTGCGCGCACTGTCAGTATTACGGTATGGCCACGGTAACTGTGCCGAAATCAGTTATGCGGGATTTGCCAATCTTATTCATAAAAATGTGTATCCTATAGAAATAGCTTGTACCACAGTGGGTCAGCATATGCTCTTAATATTAGGACGTGACCCCAATTCTGAGATCAGAGATCGATCTACTTGGGGGGATAAGGTCATTTTTTGTGATATTTGGGCTAACCATATAGGGCCAATAGAGGAACTTCCGAGCT
>CAISKC010000073.1 GCA_903885895.1 uncultured Legionella sp. | reverse complement strand
TGGATGAATTTAATGAATGGTTAATAGAAAACGAACAAGCCAAAACAAATGTGATTGAAATAACCAAAATGGCTAATTAAATAACTAACTCGATGGGCCGGATAAATGGGAATTTACAGCAAAATTTGGACTTGACCCAAAGATTGTGTGATCCCTATCACCCAAAAAAGAAAAATGATTTCGAATACAACCTTTACAGATGATGCGTTGCACCAATGTGCAGCACTTATAGCTAAAAAAATGGGTAATTAAAATCCTGAGAGATGGATGGATTTTTAGAATCCTCTTGCGAGGAGAAGGTGCCAGACGTTTTTTTTAAGCTTCATTGTGGCTAATGTTTGCGGTCGTCTTTACCTAATAACCATGATACGCTGACTTCTAATTGATGAGCGAGAAATGCCAAGACTTGCTCATTAGGAATCGTTGTCCCATTTAATACAGATTGTGCTTGGAATTTTGGTACATCAATAAATTTTGCAAAAGTCTCAATGCGATCGGTGTTCCGTTGCGGCATCCCTATTTCATCTAATTCGGCATTTAACCGTTCAGCAAAGCGTTTATTTGACATGATATCTGTCCTAAAATTTTATAATCTATATATTTTTTATAGCATATGCAGAGTGTTTGTCAATTTTTAAGGTTTATTTATGTTCAATTTTAGTGTACAATGTTCATTTAAATGCGAAAAGGTTTCTCATGCCGGATATCATCCCATTTCCTACAAACTTTGTTATGAAGTATGAGAATCAATCTCTTGGAGAATTAGTCACTGAATTTCAGATGTTGGATCGAGTGATAGATAATCAAGAGTTTGAAACGCGCAAATTAATCATTCTACAAATTATTGAGAAACAATTGCGGTCTCAATATGCTAGACCTATCCAACCTATTGTTGTTGAGAGTCCACAGTCTTCGGATTACCAACAATTGCTGTTGAAATTGGCTTACCAATTTTGTATGGTTTTTGGTTTCTTTGAGAAAGCGGCAGGAAGTTTTTTATTCGGTTCTAATCTATTTGCGTTGATTCCTGGGATTGGGTCTTTTTCTCTGTATGCGCTGACCACCATTTATAGTTTATTTGATGCTTTATTGTTTTATGCCTTTGAAGTGTCCTTTCTTAGGAAGGCATTAGGTATTATTTTTTCTGATAACGGTGCTTGTCTTTTGAATGACACCTACGCACAACAATTGGCATGTAGTATTGAGATTAATATCCTTTTAAACAGAAGAGAAACGTTTGATTGGGAGCAGCGGACGTATCAGAAATATTGTGAGGCTTTGCAGCTGTTTAACACGCATTTGCTCAAAAAACACGCGACCATGCATGTTTATCATCAGTCTACATTCCGGATGGGTGTGGAATATGCGGTTGTGATGTTTGGAGGTTTGTCGAGTGTTGCTGATAGTTACTTTATGGCCAAAACCGCAATGTTGGCATTACATATTTCGTTTATGAGCTCGCCTTTGGCATGTGCCTTAGTTATTGCGATGGTGGTATCTGCACTGGTATTTTATTATGCTATGGGTGTGAAAAGCATGTCTAAATTAGTCAACCCAGATAGAAAATCGTATAACGCGTTGAAAGAGGGCTTGACGTTATTTAAGAGTGAACATGCTTGCAGTAAGCCTTATATGCCAAGGATAATGAGCATAGCGCCACCCGAACCGTACTCCTCTTCTCTCGTGCTTCAGGCGGCGGTTTGAGTCCGTTGATGATAGAGGTAACCGGTTAAGAGGCCGCTACCAGCGGCTATCACCCATAAGGTTTGTTGGACGGAAGCCCCGATACTTGTGAGCCCTATAATCCCTACAGCAGAAACTATCATAAATAATGCATTCACAATATTATTCAGCGCGATAATTTGCGCGCGTTGGGTTGGGGGTGTTTGAGTTTGGAGGAGGGTATTGAGTGGTACGGTATATATGCCGGCAAACAGAGCAAGACCCACGGCATCCAGAATAACTCTATAATGTCCTGGGTTAGATAAAAATTGTATTATGTTGACAAGCCTTGTGGATGCTAGAGGAATGTGAGTGGCCATGGCCATATCAGCAGTACAGACGCTGAGTCCCAATAAACTTAAGTAGATGGCATGAGAACGAGCTTTGGTTTGAGATATTTTTATATAAATAAGAGAGCCCAAAGCAATACCGATAGAAAAAACGGTGATCAAAAAAGTGACGACGGTTTCATCACCTTGTAAGATGGTTTTGGTAAAAGGAGGTAGGATGGATAAGATGGTCGCACCAAATAACCAAAACCAAGACAGGCCTAATATACTTAAAAAAATAGGTTTGTGAGCCCGTGCAAAGCGCCATAGTGTCCATACTTCGCGTAACATGTTCTTATTGATTGTCTGAGAAAAATGAGTATGTTGCGTGGGAGGAATAAACCAAGCACTGCCCCAGCCTAATACAGCTAGCAAAAGCAAGATGCTTGCAATGATCGCTTTGCCATGTGGCGTCATAATGAAGATGCCCCCAATGATCGTGCCGGCCAAAATGGCGATGAATGTAGCGGCTTGGATGAGTCCATTGCCACGTACTAGTTCATTTTTAGCTAAAAGCTCCGGGAGAATCGCATATTTCAACGGTCCAAAAAAAGTAGCTTGCACGCCTAGCAAGCATAAACTGGCCATCAAAAGCGTGATGCTCTGCCAATAAAATCCGATCACGGCACAAGGCATTAGTAATACTTCTACGAATTTCAAGATGACAATGAGGCGTGATTTCTGATATTTATCGGCCAATTGTCCTGCGGGGAGAGAAAATATGAAGAAAGGCAAAATAAACAAACCCGAAGCCATTGCTACAAGGTACTGTGCATTCAGCGCTACAGAATCTGCCAGCTGGAAAACAATAAATATGATCAGCGCGTTTTTGAAAATATTATCATTGCAAGCACCAAGAAACTGAGCAATGAATAAAGGTAAAAATTGTCGGGATCTGAGTAATGGCCGTGGATTCATGAGGATAAAAGTAATGGAGTAATATTGGATTATATCCTAGTAATCTGTAAAAAATATGATATGATTTAAACATGAACAATATACGCTATATTAAGTCTAAATTTCAAATGTGCTTGCGCGTATTCGAGCGCTGTTTGCGTTATGGTTTTTTTCAGTGGCTAGTGAGACCTATCGTTTGTTTGATTTTAGGTTTGCATATACGCCACCGTGAGCGATTACCTCAGAAAGGCCCCGCTATTTTAATTGCTAACCATAATAGTCATTTGGATACTATGGTTCTCATGACACTGTTTCCTTGGCAGATCAAAAAACAAATTCGCCCAGTAGCTGCGGCAGATTATTTTTTAAAAAACAAAATATTAGCGTGGTTTGCTCAAATCATTATTGGCATTATTCCTATTCAACGGAAACTGAGTCCAGGCAATAAGAATCCGTTTGCTATGATTCAAGCTGCATTGGATGCCAAGCAAGTGGTTATTTTTTTTCCTGAAGGTTCGCGTGGTGAACCAGAACATTTAAGTGAACTCAAACGCGGTATTGCCCATTTAGCGAAACAGAATCCGGATGTACCGATGTATCCAATTTTTCTACATGGTTTGGGTAAAGCTTTACCCAAAGATGAATCGGTGCTAGTTCCCTTTGTGATTGATGTGGTAGTTGGTGAGCCGTTATATTGGGCAGGAGACGCTGATCAATTGCTGGAAATGATTAAAATACAGTTTGTGACATTGCGCGAGGAGTTGGTAATTCAGACCTGGTGATTTATACTCCGCGCGAGACATATAATGGGAGTAAGGAATGTTGTATCGTAATGTAAAATTTTGTTATGTTTTTTTTCTGGCATCTTTGACTGGATGTGCCGCGACTGCTATCAATCCTGAAGCTCGCCATGTCATCGTATCCCCTAATGCCGCATCCAAAGGTTGCCAATATGTTGATCAGATCGTTGGTAATCAAGGTAATTTCTTTGTAGGAAACTATACCTCAAACGCGCATTTGGAAGAAGGTGCGATGAATGATCTTCGTAATAAAGCTTATGCGACAGGTGCTAATTACGTACAGTTGGTGACAACCAGAGCGGGTATGACGGGTGCCATGCAAGGTACTTATGACCGAGGTGGTTTTATGAGTGGTAGTACCGCACAGACCAATGTTACAAATGTAGGCAATGCATATAAATGCCCGCCTAAAAGCATAGGCTTGTCGTAGAAAAAAATTTAGGGTGTTTTTGGTTCAACTCCTAAAAAAGTCGTTAAGATCTCAGTGGGGTGGTAAACCAAATATTGCGGTTGATATTGCATGAGCAAGGTTTCAGAATGAAACCCCCAGGTTACAGCCATACATTCAATGCCGCTTTGTTTTGCTGCCTCAATATCACGAGTTTCATCTCCAATGTAACAGGTCTTTTCTTTAGTATGTTGTGCTTGTTTTAGAATTAGTTTTAGCGTTTTAGATTTACCATAATAGTGTGGCGCATGTTGAATGTGATGAAAAAGATGCGTTAAATGGTGATGTTCGAGCCAAGTTTTTACATTTTTTTCAGAATTAGAGGAAACGATACTGAGCTGGTATCCAGCTTCGTGGAGTTTTGAAATGGTTTGTGGAATGCCTGCAAAGGGCTGTAACGTAAGCAAATCACGCCGTATTTGCTTTGCAGCTTGATATATGATCACAGGAATTTTATACATAGGGATCTGGTAATGGTGCATCAATGTTTTTGAATCTGTATTTTTCAGCATGGCGACGTCTTCCGGCTTGATTTGCCTGAAATGATGCGTTAATGCCAGATCGTTAAAAACTTTGACGACACAAGCAAAACTATCGATTAATGTTCCATCGAAATCAAAAATTAAATGTGATTTATGTGGTCGCGAAGTATTGTCTAATATTATCTGCGTCATGATTAAATGCTATCCCATGTTTTAGCTGGCGTCAAAGACCAGAGCCCCTTTGATCTAAGTTAACAATGAAACTATAATCTTTGAGGTTAGCGTATGCGTTTGGGCAATGAAAAATAAGGATGTATCATGATGATAGCGCAATCTTCTATTTCTGTACCACCTATTTTATATGGGACAGCCTGGAAAGAAGCAGATACGGAACGCTTAGTAACGCAGGCTCTAAATTTAGGATTTCAGGGTATCGACACGGCTAATCAGCGTAAGCATTATGATGAGGAAGGCGTTGGCGTTGCTGTTCAGAAGTTTTTAAAGGCGCATCAAAAACCCAGGAGTGAACTATTTCTGCAAACTAAGTTTACATCTTTAGCGGGTCAAGATGCTCGTCTGCCCTATGCAGCATCTGATTCGTTGACCAATCAGGTCAAGCAATCTTTTGCAAGTTCGCTCAGCCATTTTCAAACAGGTTATATGGACTCTTATATTCTGCATGGCCCTACTTTATCGCAAGGGATCATTGATGCAGATCTGGAAATTTGGTTGGCAATGGAAGCGTTAGTGCGCGAAGGAAAAATAAAATTCCTCGGGATTTCAAACGTCAATATTGAGCAGGTGAGAGCATTATATGATCAAGTTTCAATTAAACCCTCCTTTATCCAAAATCGCTGTTTTAGTACAACGTGCTGGGACCAAGATGTCCGATTGTTTTGCCAAAAAAACCAGATTATCTATCAAGGATTTTCTTTGTTGACGGCGAATCAAGCTTATATTTTTAATCCTTACACTCAGGCGCTTGCGCTAAAATATGCAAAAACTATTCCGCAATTGATCTTTCGGTTTGCTTGTAAAATTAGCATCCTGCCTTTAACTGGAACAACAAATCCTCAGCATATGCAAGATGATTTGCACATAGATGATTTTGAGCTTACTGCGGAGGAAGTACAACAAATAGAGATGGGGTTCTCGAATTATTAACACACTCTATTTTTCTCCCATTTATATGCTTTATTTTATGTGGTAAAATTATGTCCTGCCTCGTTTGAAATATAGGGAGATGCCACTATGTCAAGTGATTTGTTGGAAGCTGTTCGTTGCAAAGATAGTTTGGAAGATATGGCGTATTATTTGGACCACGAGGATGCAGATATTAACTTCCAAGATACAAATGGGATCACGGCATTGATGGAAGCGGCTATGAATTTAGATGTTGCTAGGATGCGGTTTTTGTTACGCCGTGGTGCTAGAGTTGATTTGCAAGACAATAAAGGTAAGAGGGCATTGAATCATGTTTATGCAGACTATCAGGGGGATGATGAAGGCGCACTTTTTCTTGCTATCGAGTTGTTGCTAACCGAATGCGCAGATCCTACTCATAATTATGAGGAAGGCGATACGTTATTGAATTGGGCTGCTTCTAATAAATATGAGAGAATTGTTAGGCATACCCTGTCCATACATACTTATACAGAAGATGCATTGTGGGAAGCATTGGAACTTGTAAGAGGGGTTAGAGATATAGAATCTCTACTAGAGGAGAAAATGGAGACGTATGTTGATATCGCGGATAATATGAGTCTCCGAGTATTTTAATCAGATCTTAATCATCTATAACGGTGTGATGAAATCAACTGAATAATGAGGATGGAATGCCCGAGCGCAAGCACACGTGGGTATTCCTGCGAACGTGATCACCGATTATCGCCTAGTGTGATCACCTAATATTCCGTTGTTTTTGCAAGCGAAGAAATTATCTCTGAGTGATCACGATGAAG
>CAISKC010000072.1 GCA_903885895.1 uncultured Legionella sp. | reverse complement strand
TTGTTGCATACTAAAAACACTCAGATTTTAGAAAACGTAGACTATGAACCGGCCATCAAATCCTCTTGGGTGGGAGAAGAATTATATAAAGTTAGAAACATCCGGCCTGGATTTCGTTTAGGATTATGGGGCGGGTTAGCCGTCGCCGCATTTGAGACCTACCTCAGCCACGGAAAAACTCCTTGGACTCTGCACAATCATGCGGATCATAAAGGACTTAAATCCGCAAAAAAATCAACCAAGATTCATTATCCGCCGCCAGATGGCGTATTTTCTTATGATATATTGTCTTCGGTCTATTTATCTAATACGTTCCATGAAGAAGACCAACCCTGTCATTTAAAATTAAAAGATCGTTCGTTAACCATATCGGTCAACTACTACCGGTATGCATCCCCTGAAACCCGTTACTGCCCTGCTGGCGTGTATGAGATAGTCAATGGTCCGCATGGTTTAAACTTACAAATTAATGCTCAAAACTGTATTCATTGTAAAACTTGTGACATAAAAGATCCGAAGAAAAATATTCTATGGACGGCGCCAGAAGGCGGTGGTGGTCCTAATTATGTTGGCATGTAGCATGACCACTTAGTCATTATTTTTTTTGACCTGGACGCGGAGTACTCAGTTTTTTTTTCTGCGTCGATCGAATTTTCTTCTGCGTCATCCGCTCTTTTTTTTGTAGCCAAAGCAATTTTTCTATGTTGCTCGCCCGTCAGACTGATGTCACCCTGCGGCCCTTGAAATGGTTGTTGGTTATTATCATATTGTTCTGCCAACTTCTTATACGTTTTCTCCCATTCTTCTTTGGGGATTTCTTTTTTAAAAAAACTCATCATCTGCTCCTATAGAAACGACTATTCCTCACACACACACACCCTGTATCAAACCATAACGAAATTTATCGGTACCAGGAAACACTTGATCTATATAAGTATGGGGCGCCTGTTTATTTTCTGCCATAATAATTAAACGTTTTTGGATCAGTTGATCAACGGTTGCCGCCTCTTCCTGCGCCAATTGGGAGTACAATTCAGGTTTGACAGACCCAGGCTCTAACAATAAAGGTTTGTAACTGTCTGTATTAATTTTAGCAACATTCTTCCAATCTATCCCGACATCTGCAGCAGACGCCATAATATTGGCCACACTTGTACCCTTACCTGATGCCGGCCCCCCATTCACCATAAAGGTATAACGGGCATTATGATCCGGGATAATCAGAGGTTTTAAATCCGTGCGAGCATCAATCTGTTTTTATACCAAAGACGCTATAATGACTTGTGTTTTTTCAGCAAACAAAATATCAGTACTGCGTGCTAACATAGCATGCTTTGCAGTATAGCCCGTTATGTATTGTCCAAATTTTGCCGGGCAACTTTTGATCTTATCGCATATTTCAATTATTTTTTTACCATCTTCTTCTGCGCGAATATCTTCACCCGCTAAATATCTAGTAATTAAATCGTCACAATGAATTTGAAGAGATACCCTTTGTATCTCAAGTGAAAACGTCTTTAATTCATCCAAAGCCGCATCAGATATTTCACGTACGGTCTTTTGCATCTCTTTTTCATCAGACAATTGCAGTTGAGTAGAAACAGCTGCTATCGATTCATGCAAAATCATCCGCTCAGGTCGATAAGCAACATATTCTTTAGGCGGTATTCTTTCATCAATCTCGTGCAACTCAGCTAATTCCATGCTGTCTCTGTAAAACACCCAATTATAATCTAAAACAGTGTACTGCAGGTCTTCTAGCAAAATATTATCGACCGTTGGCTGTTTGGTCAACGCCTGTATCATATTTACGGTAGATATATTAAACTTCCTGTATTGAATAAAATTCAAACACTTTACACAAAGTATATGCAATAAAAAAATTATGCTTTTTTTAGATCATGAAATTTAAATAACAATCATAATGAGATATGAAAATCGGAGAAAAGGGTCGCTAGCATGTAGT
>CAISKC010000071.1 GCA_903885895.1 uncultured Legionella sp. | reverse complement strand
ATTAATATGATTTCGTTTTAACCTGATTATTTGTTTGTGAGGCCTATTTTATGTGTACAATGTTTTTCGAACGAAATGGTCCCTCAGTGCCCTCTCTGTTAAGACAATTTGCCATGGAGCTAGACGACGCATTAAGAGAGCAAAGTTTGGTTGTTCTGAATGGCCCGAACCAACCTAGAGACAAAGTAAACGAAGAGTTAGATATACAAGTAAGTTTAATCAAATCAGTTTTGTATCAAATCGACACAACAGAGGGACCTGTATTGACTCGAACCCTTAGCGAAAATGGCCGTCCCATTATTTTTGCCACCCCTGATGAGGTACGAGAATATTATTGCCAATTCGCTGTAGCAGTGCTCGATAGAAAAAAAGGCAGTTGTGTAGGATTAGCCAGTGTCGCGTTATTCTTATCAAGATCTTTGCTGACAAAAGATCATTATAAAAAAATAGAAATACAGATTTGCCAATTGCGGCACTGGTCACATGCTTTTGTTCGGTTTGTCCATCCAAAAGAACCACATGGCTTATTTTACGATCCGTGGTATCAGCGCTGTCACACAGAGCATCCTGAAATACCGTTGCTGATAGAAGAGCATGCGTTTGCTTCTAAAATGGAGCGTATGATTGATCATGCGGTACTTCAGAAATACCAAACCATTCTCCGTATCAAATTTTTCATGGAATATGATTTGCATAAACAAGTGCTTACGGGTGAAATGAAAACGAACAGGGGTTACAATTTTGATTATAGTATATTATGCAGCACGAAAAGGTTTTCAAATCCTGTGAAGACTGTACCCGAGCCTAAGGGTAAAACGACCGTGTTAGTCTTGCATCAAAATAGGAGCGTATCCACTGAAGATACTTTAGTGGAAAGCCGAGACCTAGGGTGTATTTGTTCGTGAAAAGTATATATTGGCGTTATATTGAATCAATACATTGAAACATACGCTCATTTGATTTAGCATGCGGATGCTCTGGTGCTAATGATGACCACGCGAAGGATAGCAGGAGCAGCACAAGGTAAGGTGGACCAATCCATTTTCGCCCCTGCATTTAATTCGAGTGGACATTGCATTATGGGTAAACATAAGAAGCCTAGCGCTGAAAAAGGGGCCGTTGTAGTCACCAACACTCCTAGCAGCGCAGTTTCAATAAACCTGGTGATACCAGCTTCCGCTACAGCCGAAGAAAGGCGTATTATTCTATTTCGGCAGCGAATGTGTGCCTTATCCGTTGGATTAGAAAACCAAACACCTGAACAGAAATCTGTGGTTGTTGACCAAGCGATCAGTCTTCTTGATGAATTTCATCGTAGCAGTACCAAACCCGATAAAGATTTTTATGTGTTGACGTTCAAGCTATGTATGACTTTTTGTCAGAGTACCCCTGATCATCATCTACGTGTACCGATGCTTTTCAAGACGGTATTGAACATCCTAGATCGAGCAAAAGATACGGATCTACCTCAAATTGTTGTTATTTATAGTTTTGCAATGACGATGATTGATGCACATATAAGTCGTAATATTCAATATTTGCTAAAAACCGGCATAGCACAAGAGGCATTGCTGGAGGTGTCGTTTGAAGACGTTTTTGCTATATTTCAGCAATTTATCGCCAATATTAACTATAAAAAAAACGGTGGATTTGCAGCAGCATTACACCAACAAGAACTTGATATTTATAATAAATTTATTTATATCTTGGCGATTACGAATCTCACGAACAAACTTTCTCTCCCAGAGCTAGTCGACGCCTGGAAAGCTGTGTCTTCACGTATGCTCATTAAGGTTTTTAATCAGGCTGAAGCCGCTAATTTATCTTTAAACTGGACTAGTTATCATCATACGGCTATGTCGCTTTCTTGTACGCCGAATCCTAATATGGCTATTTTATGGCGATGCTTTGAACAGCTCAAAACTTTGGGTTTTTTTGAATTCGCAATAGCCTCGAGCACGCCGCAGACTACGGTAACAGCTCAGTCGCTACACCACGCATTTTGTCATATGTTCTTTCAAGGCCTCAAACAGGTATTAAACTATGATCATGATCATAGTACGGCGCATTTTACATCCCAGCATCTTAAGAAAACTCTTAAAGTCACGGCGTATCTTCAAGCCCAAGGCCTCCTCAATATCATCACTCCCTTCATCTTCGATATTTTGGCTCGGGCACCTTATCATGCCAAAGTGGATCGGAGTATTAAACAATTCTTTCAAGCTGATTACCTTTATACGCCTGAACTATTTGTTTCAATTTTTCAAGGGTTGTCACGCAGTCAATCTCCCGATCCCAGCAATGTACGCTTTTTTTTCGATTACGCTGTCGCACATCAATTACTTAAACCGGGTACGCAGGAAACAAAAACGATACTCGATCATTTGTTTAAAGCTTTGGGTAAATTATCTGAACCGCAACAGAGCGATATCCTTTCATATTTTGAAATAGCCATTACTTTACAGTATGACAATCCAATATCATTTGATCGTGTTATGCATGCGTTAACCAACGTGAAGCCTGCTGTGGATGAGGAAATGTTGCTTTATTTTTTTAATACCATACGGAGCCAGCCCTTTTTTGCGAACACAAATGAGTACACCGTCAATATGGTTGACAAGGTGTTCTATTGTTTAGATCAGATCCCTGCGCCACATGGCATCTCTCTATGGCCTTTGTTGACTCATATTGAACAATACGAACAGATTACTTCAATAACCTATTTCAAAATCATGCGGATCCTGAAGCGCAGTCCGGAGTTATCCAGACAATTAAGCAACGATTTGCCGAAACTTTATAGAGAATATTGCGCGTACCAAGAGCTATACCAGATTCATGCGACCCTACAAATGGATGGAAATGCCGAAGCATACCATGAACCATTTATGAGTTTGATGAATGCGTCATTGCTATTTTCGGATACCCTTATTAGTGAAGCATGGGATGAGTGTTATGCTCCATCCGAAAAATTAAATCAGTTACAAATTCTCAGGACGGAGCTCATGCGCATACAAACGCTCGATGTTATTGCAAAACAGCATGATCTGAGGCCCAACCATTATTACCAACGCGTGCAAAATGTGTTCCAAGCATCTCTCCCAAATATCAATACCGTTCAAACGATTGTCGATGAATATGCTGCTGTAGTTGAATCCGCGCAGAAAAGAGCACAAGAATGTTCAGAACAACTCAGCTTTGAAACAATCTGGATGTATATTAAATCGAAAGATATCGATAAGCTGGAAAAAGCCAATGTTTGTTTAGATCGCCTTATTGCTAATCAAGCGCCTTCTCCTCACCACGATTACTTGGTGGCCAAAATTAACTGCCTTATCAATCTAGGTAAGTATGATCAAGCCAACGTATGGTTGGGACGCGCCAAGATGATGTGTCAGGATAAAAATGCGAGGAGTTTATATATTAGTTTCGCAATATGTTGCAAAAAATTAGGACAGTTTTCCGCAGCTATTAGCGTTAGAACGCAAGTACATGACGCTTTACATAATGAGAATAGATCAAGAACCACTCCGTTAAAAGTGGTTAATCTTATGGAGTTAGCTCATTGCCATTTATTATCAGAAGGCCATACACATTTTCAGGCTGCCTTGGCCATTTATGCCGATCTTAAAACACAAGGCACCTCTTTGTCCAAGAATCATCTTCTTGAAATTGATGTGCGTATCGCTGAGTGTTATATCAAATTAAATCAATTTCCGCGTGCGGAACAACAATTAAAGGGGATTGCAGAGGGCGAACATATTCCTAAAGTCATGCTCATGTTCGCTTGGCTTTATCAAATACAACAGCAGTTTAAGCAAGCCAAGTCGATATATACCCATGATCTTTCAAAATGCTATGTTTTCAATAGCTGAAAATTGTCATTAATTCGCCCATCCAGAGCACCTCCAATATTGGGCAAGATAATGGAAAAAAACTCTCTGATAGCATCCTTGAAATCTTTGGCACTT
>CAISKC010000070.1 GCA_903885895.1 uncultured Legionella sp. | reverse complement strand
TTCTAAAATTTCTTGAACAAATTTAGGTCCCTGACTAGGAAAAAATCTATAAATTTGATCTCTAACCATCTTAGTCATTTCATCAATGACAACTAGAGCTACTTCTCTGCTATATGTTAACTGTTCTTCTATGTGCTCTATTGGGGTATTCTCTTTCTCTATAAGCAATGCTCTAAAAAAAGCATCGTTAACTACTCCTGTTTTCTGGTAACTTGCCAATTCATCTACGAGCGTACAAACATCTTTGTAATCTCTATAACCTGTATTGCGCGGCTTTGTACAATATTTAGGTTTCTTTTTGCCATGAAGCAATTGTCTAAAATCATACAAAATTGTTAATTGCTGACGATAACTAGGATTATCTTTAAATGTTGCGCACTCAAAATATAGCGACAAAGTAAGGCAAGACGTTACGCTGGATAAAATGGCTTTCGATAACGCGGACAATCCTATATTTCTGTGTTTTTCGCTCATGTCTCTTTCAATTTCAACACGTCTTCTCATTCTAAAGTCATCTATCTCAGCCCTTACCATATCTTTAGAAACAAACTCAATAGCTTTTTTTGTCCTTGTTCTCGTCATTTTATAGCTCCAAAACTCATGACATCGGCCTCATCTTCCCGGTTATCTAGCCATTCCTCAATAACATCAGAAGCGGCCCTCCGGGAGTAACGGAACGGCGAACCGATTTTAGAAAATAAATCGATACAAAGCAATGACTTACTCATGTGACAATAAATCGTTTTCCGATAACCATGATGATCATTATTGTTTCAATGTGCATTAAATGCATCGCATGTACTCATGTTTTGTTGATTAAAATACGCTTAAGTCGGTTCGCTGTTCCGTTACTCCCGGAGGGCCATTACCTAAGAGTTGGGTGGTTTATTTGAAATAAATTCACCAAAATGAACTTATTTAATCTTGTTTGCATATGATTGAATCGTAAATTTCGACGGTTGCGGGCCAGAACCCCAACAAAGCAAAAATCACTAAGCAAGTAACTCCGCATATATTGCGACACACGTTTGCAACACTCGCTTTGCAAAAAGGGATTTCTTTGGCTTCGGTTCAGAAAGCATTGGGACACGACCGATTGGAAACAACCGCTATCTATCTTAATTTTACTGATGCACATGTAATGGAAGAGTTCAGCAATAAATGGTAGAAAATATGTTAACCAATTTGAAAAACACCCTAGGGTTAGCTTGGTTTTAGTTTAAGCCCACTCGAAGATCGCTAAAATTGGTTATAGCTTATTATCCATAAAGGATTTTCTACTACTTTCTATATGCTACCACAGCGGATGATGAGTCGCTATCGTTAAGCTCAGCAGCTAGTTTTAATAAATTACTTAAATCTCGTTCAGAAGAATCGGTCAGCAGAAATGATTGCTCCACTCTGATTTCACAATCAATTTGTTCAAAACAAATTCGCTCTTCTTCAGTAAGATCTAAATTAAACTCATCTATTTCTTCTGAGGAAATTGTCATTTTTTGTAAACATTCTGAAATTTCTTGTCTATCTTCATCAATTTTTGCCACAGCACTATCTACTCGTTCCCCGGTCCACCACTGCTCACATTCCTGCGTTAAACAAGTGCTCATTGATAGTTTATAATCAATAGATCTTTTTAAAAGATCTAACATGCTCGCCACTTTTGATTCTGTTTCTGTGTATCGAAGAATAATTTGCCGTAATTGATTCAAATTAACTATAACACTGCTCTGAAGCATTGTTGTTAACGACGACGCCTCTTTAATTGTAGAAGAAAGTGTTGCGCGCGCACGCTCACCAAACATTCTCGCACTGCTGATTTGGACAGTTTCACTAAATAACATATCCCAAGCTCTTGGGTTTAATTTTTTCAAAATTAGAGAAATAACAGGCAGAACTTCTTCGCCAATTTGAGTAACTAAATCCCCAGAGTCTTTATTAGAAATGCCCAATTTACTTCTACACCAATAAACAAAGAAAGCCTGTGTCAATAAGAATATGTAGTTTTCCTCTTCTAAAATCCATTCAGGCTCTTGAGAAAATGCTGCTGCCACTACATATAACCAATTTAACTCCATATCATTAATGTATCTTTCAGAAAAGCATAGAGGATAATCAATATCTTCGTCTCCCTCAGAAGTGCTTTCATCTATATGACGAAGAAAAATCTCCATACTTTTTTGATGTTCTTCTTGGTAAAGAGAAATAGTGTTATGAGAGGTATATAATTTGAACTTAAGATCAGCATCTATTTGAGCAAGATATTCTTCGAGTCGCTTCTTTTCAAAAACAACTATTTTCTCTTTTTCAACACAAGATAGTAATTCAGTGCGCATTTGTTCGACACGAGTCCGATGTTGCGCTTTCACATCATCAATTTCTATTTGAAGGACGGAACTTTCTTGCTGACAATGCAACTTTTCTTCACGTACTCGAGCGATAGCTCGCTGATGGCTTTCTAGTTCACTAATATTTACTGAAACTATATTTGTAGAAATATCAGACAAGTGAATTTCATCTAGTCGAACAACTTCTTGCTCAATAGAAATTAAGGTTTCATCCAATCCCTTTAATTTTTTTTGAGTGATTTTCATGAAATCCAATCTGGGTGAAATAAAATCAGAAAATCTTTCTTTTTCTAGCAATATTTCTCTTTCAAAAACTTCTCTTCTACGACCAACTTCAGTAGCTTCAGTACTGACCCGTTGCAATTGTTTTAACACATCTTTTCGTCTTTCTAGAATCTGTACTCTTTCAATACCGCGTTGTCTAGATCGAGATTCTAAGCCATCCGTTGGTCGACTATCACCACTGCTAGTATTACCCATTTTTTTTCCTTGAAAATGAAACAAAAATTAACTGACTGTACAGTAACTTAAACAAACCTTACAACACTCTTTTAACAAGTTAAAAATTGTTTTTGGTGGCAATGGAGGCGCTGGCCTCGGTACTGGATTAGGCCGAGGATTGGGCAAAGGTTGTGTCATTTTAGGAATTAGCTTTGAACAGTCGGTAAGAACTCTTTTTAACACCCCGTAAGTAATTTGGTTATCAGGCGTTCCATCGGTATACACTTCATTCCTAAATGCTTCTGAATGAGCTATTCTTTTTAAATGCTCAAGTTCTGGATTAAAATTTTGAGACCAATTATTATCCTTGACCCATTTACGAGTGGCTTCGGGTTTATAAGTATCTTTAAAAACACTAACTATAGTTAGTAGTGAGTGAATACAGGTAAGTAAAACCTTCAGACGACCATGTAACGATATACCTGAATTAAATTTCCTATCAAGCGCATTAATTAGGTGATTATAATCACGAATTTTATTTTCTAGCTCTGGATCTCTGGGGCCATTATAATTTAACATGAATTCCCTTTTCCTATTAATAATATAATTAGGGCTCAGCCCAATTATATCAACTAAATGTTGACCATTATTTTTCGCATCATTATATTGATTTTTAAGAACAATTCAAGATGTTCTCATTCGCGCGTTTGTGCTATTTCTAATGAATAGTATCTGAGAAAAAACAATATTTCAGTAACGATGTTTAAATATGAAACAAAAAAGCGTTTATTATTGAGTGATCAATCGGCAAAATAATGTGGCTGATGTCGGCAATTTAATTTGGCCGTTTACACGTTGATATTAGCGGCATAACTAAATTATACGAGTAGACTGCGAACTGTATACAATATCAGTATTCTCATATTAAGTAGACACTATGTCTATAAATCTATTTAGTAAACACAAAATCCGGAGGCGAAGCACTTAACTTTGGGTGATTACTTTTTAAGCTGAATTGGAAAATCTCTCAAACTCATGATCAAGGGCAAGTTTAAAAAAATCATTCAGACTTGAGCAACCAAGTTCTTTAGCGACAAGTGCAGCTCTTTCATGTCGCTCTGGTCCGATTCGAACATTGAGTGATCCTTTAAATGGTTTCTCTGGTTCAACGCCTCTTTTTTTGCAGGTTAAAAGATAGTCATCAACAGCCTCTTTAAACGCATGATCAATTTGCTTGGCTGTTTCGCCCTCATAACTAACCAATGAATTAATAAACGCGAGTTTGCCATAAAACAATAGATCATCGGCATCAAAATCTATAGAGCCATAATAACCTTTGTATTTCATCATGTTTTTCATAAAATACCTTCCTTTTTTAACTGAATGATCAGTTGTTTAAGTTGATAACTTTTAAGCTCAGGATTAGGGTGGGGTTTGTGCAAAATAATATCGCTATAATTTTCATGAATAAATCTTACCCGAGAGCCGCTCGTTTTTCCTGCCTTAAACTCTTCAAATCCCAAACCAGTTAATAACACTTTTAATTCGTTCCAAGTAAAATCTTTTGGTTTGCTCAGAAATCGTGTTCTAAGTTTATTGATTTTTGTCATGATTATGCAACTATATTTGGTTGCTTATAGTGTAATCGCAAATAAAGGACTATGCAACTAAAATTAGTTTCAAAATTTACTTATTTGAAATCGCTATCACTAGGGTATAACCTACTGATAGTTTTCCGACTATTTATAAAAACCCTTATTTTTAGTATCAATAGGATTGCATTCGAGGTTTGATAGATTTCTGTAAAAAAGTCTAGAGCCTAATGATAATCAATAGGGTTTATCTTATTGATAAAGTATCCGTGTACGAGTCAATTTTATACGCAACTTCACCAATGTTTATCTTGCGAACCGCTATAGATTGCTTATTGCTATCTTGAGGCACTCCTCTAAAAAATGTAACAGATCCATTAGGAAGATGCGCTATTAAACGCATTGCTGCCCGCCATTCGGATTTACTGTTAAGCGAAGATAAAGCATACACAAAATAATCATCATCTCTATACCCAATAAAAGGTAACGGTGTTTTTTCTTTTAACATTTCTAATAAACGCGTATCTTCGCTTAACTGGGTAAGTTTATTAAGATCCAGCGGTTTTTGTGTTGAAACTCTCTGTTCTTCACGCATTCTTTTAATAATATTAACCGCTCGAATTTGATAATTCGATAATACATTTGTTGAGAAGTTATAAAAATGAAACACTTGGGTGATACATTCTTGCCCACCATATGCTGCGAGATAATCTTGCATTGCTTGAGGAAAACCTTCTTTAGGTAAATAACTAACCCCTAAAAAAGCATCTCCAACAATTGCGTTTTCTGGCAGCATTCCCAATAATTCTTCCAATGTCGCAGCTGAGGCAACCCTTTCTATGGACTCGCGAATATTGGGAACATTCGCTACTAAAAGTCCATGAGACATTTCCATGCCCATTGCTCTATTGGGAAATTTTAATGATATAAATAAAAAATCTCTGCCTCCTTTTTTAATAAGACGCTCAGCTAGCTTATAAGTAGTTTCAGCACATTCACCAATACCAAATGAAGCAATCGTTAACCCTAATAAATAACTATGAAAAAATGTTCCTTCAGAAAAATCAGCATCCATACTTCCTATTCTTTGAACTCCTAACTCATGGATCAGTTTTGCGGCATACATTCTAAG
>CAISKC010000069.1 GCA_903885895.1 uncultured Legionella sp. | reverse complement strand
GGGAATGGTGCTATAAGCAAGGACTAAAAAGAGAAGCTGATCTTAAAGCAGACCGAGAAGAGCAAATTAAATTATATGGGTATGTAAGATATGGATGCTAGGCCTGTTTGTCCTGCTTGTAATCAGCGTCCTAGAGCTATAAACTGTAAGCGAAAAGGGAAATATTATTACTTAAACAGATGTAGTGTGTGTTCTGCCAGAAAGCAAAAAATCCCACTGCCGACGCCAAAATGGCAATCGGCAGGCTATAAGAAAAAAACTCAGTGTGATCGATGTGGATTTAAAGCTCGCTATGCCGCTCAGTTGCGGGTATTCCACGTTGATGGAAATATGAACAATGCCAACCTGCGTAACTTAAAGACTATATGCTTAAACTGCCAAATTGACGTGGATAAAGCGGATCTTATTTGGAAGCCTGGAGATTTAGAACCAGATCTTTGACCTGGCGATACAGGTTATCTAACCCGTCAGCGTTATTGTCAATAACAGCATCAAACTCTGTGCCAATCCAGGCAGTTTCGCTGGCATGAATATTGTGTTTTTCTAGTTCGTTTTTGCTAAGGCGCCAAGATGTATTGCGAGTAGGCCCACGATTCACGATTTCTGCAAGAGCAAACCAGTTGGGTTCGGGTCCTCTAGTAACTCTAATTACAATACCTCCGACATTTTTAATTGCTCGAATTTCATTAGGAAAACGACAGTCACTAATTACAATATCATCGTGGGTTTTGCGTAGTTTATTTTCTAGACTAGCGATCCAAATATCGTCATGAAAACTCTTTCTAGCCACTTCTGTGCCCCAATATTGTAAGACCCAGCGCGGAGTTAAATCGGGCATTCCTAAGCGTTCTGCCCACCACGGATCAACTTGTTCACGCCATTCTCTGCTTTCTCTGGTGCGGCCTTCCAGTAATTCTCGGTCCCATCCAAACACACTGGCCACAGCATCTTTAAGTGTATGGGCAAATGATTCTCGTCGAAACTGGTGAATATTTTGTAAGTAATCGGCTATAGTATCTTTGCCACTTCCAATTAATCCACAAATTCCAATGATCATCTGAGTTCCTTTACGTTGAGGTGTTTTAGTGTAGCTTGAAGCATGTCAATTTGACGTCGGCAGTCTTCAAGCGCATGGTGACTGGTAGGAGGTTTTGGGCAGTCGGGCCACAGGCTGTACACGGTGCGAGCATCGCGTACCTTGTAGAACTGCCAGGGTAGAGCTTTGTTGTAGGATTTGAATGCGTGTTCCAGGATGTTCATGTCGTAGGTGGGACCGTTGGCCCAGATTAGATTGTGTTGCCAGGCCAGTTTGTACAGGCTATCCAGGGCTTGATCAAGTGGAATGCGGCCTTCTTCCATGAACGCTTCTGCTTGCGCTTCAGGCTGAGTGGCCCACCAGTCTATGGTTTCTTGTTGAATGCTACGGTTGTCTTGGCTTTCTAGAGTGATGCGGGCATAGTAACAGCGGTCATAGTAGCCCTTACCAAACGGGTCAAAACTTTGTGCGGCTATGGTCAATATGGTCGCATCTGGACCAGTACCTAAACCTTCTATATCTATCATTAATGAGCTCATGCTATGAGTATAGCATGGTTTTTGGTTTAAAGCAAGACTTTATTGTCCGCCTGTGCCCAATTTGGCAAGGACTTTGCCGGCGGCCCAGGTAGCGGCTGCCTGTCCAGCGTTGGCTACTGCCCCAGTGATACTATCCCACATACCTTCGTCGGTTTGTTTGGGTTTGGTTGGTTTGACCGTTTTCTTTTTGGGCTTGATTACTTCGTCGATTCTCATTATCCAATTACCCAGGTCAATGGTTGTGATCCGTCTACGTAGTTTTTTAAATCTTCCAAACAACGAGTCATAAGTTCTTTGGCTTCGGCTTTCATTGCGGCACCGTTGAGAGTTGTTCCACCTTGTGGGCCAGCTATGGTAGCAAACTTTTCACGTGCTTCGCCGATAATCATTTTACAGTTGGCATACATGTATTCACGTATCCATTGGCGGATTTGAAAATCTGATAGCAAATTAACTTCAGGTTTTAAATTGTAGGTCCATAATAGCACATTTTCACCTGATGCTTTTGGATCACGGATCAACTGCAATTTCTTTGTGACCGGATTCCATGTGTAGTTCATATAAGCACCAAACATACGTCCAGCCAATTCTACATATTGACTATAGAAGTCATAGGTGGCAAGACCGCCGGCCACATTAAAGTTCATCAGGTACACATTCATACTTGCTTGACTAAATGGATCAAAGTTTGACGCATAAGGACCAACTGAGTCGCCAAAAGTTCTACGGAAAATTTGACGCACTTGAATAACTTCTTGTGGCAAATCATAAATGTTAACGTTGTTGACCAACTCCATGAAAGAATAACTTTCTTCATAGGCATTTTGGGCACGTTGTCGATAGGTGCCAATAGTAGCACTATAAGCACTTTCGTAGTGGCCAGCATCCAATTCAAGATCAACAATTTCGTCGCCTAATTGTAAGCGAACGTATTCAATTAAGTCTTGCTTGAGTGCTTGTAGGGTTGTTTCTTGTTCGACGGCCATATATGCTCCTATGTTTATATTTAGCTAGGCTTGAGTCCTTTTCGCAAAGGATTGATGATTTGTCCATAGTGTACAGCCGGGCAAAATTTACATTGTGCTATAGGGTTTTCAAGACTAATCAAAAATTCTTTATGATAATTTTCAAAATTTTCTACAGTTAGCGGTTGGTAACTATTGAGTAATAGCCGTTCTTCATCAGTAATTGCCAGTGGGTGTTGCTTGTCAAATTCAGGCAATAGCGCCACAGGCCCGCATTTATATAATTGTCCTTTGATAAAATGGTAGTTTTTACTGCTGACAAAAGTGCATACGCTGTGTGCTTTTTCTGGGTCGCTATTATACAATGTTAGTTCATTGTTTTCGTTGCGTTTGATTGAACTGTTTACAAACTTATTCTCAAGACGTACAGCTATTTTTGCACCGGATGGGTCTCTAAATAGTTCATCACCAAGACCACGCATTGGATCAGTAGGCGATGCTTTTTTTGCGTTGGGCATAAATTTACGAATTTCTTCATAAATTTTTTCTTGATCTGTAGTATTATGCAGACTAATATAAAGCCAGGCTTTTTTTGTGGCTAATAAATCAAATAACCCATCAACTTGATTAAGACGATATCCGTTACTGACAATTTCAATAGGTTGTTGCCACAGGTCGTAAATGCCATATGCCCAATCTATTAATGATGGGTTCAGTAAAGGTTCACCACCAAGTATACTAACAGAATTGTAGGTTACAAGGTCAGCCCATTTGGTGTAGGCGTCCTTGTAGTCAGACCAGCGTTGCCAACCTTTGAAGTTATAG
>CAISKC010000068.1 GCA_903885895.1 uncultured Legionella sp. | reverse complement strand
TTGATGATGTTAAATGCGCGCCTACCCCAGCTATCCTGGGATCAACGTCAAAAAAAATGGAACCGAATCTTTACCGATACGGTTGCCAATAAAACGGTCTTAATCGTTGGCGTAGGTGCTATTGGAGGTGGTATAGCCAAATTAGCTAAAGATTTTGGCATGAATGTGCTCGGGATCCGAAAGAGTGGCAAACCTATGCCCAATGTAGATGAAATGCATCTGCCTGAAAGCTTGGCTGACCTACTTCCAAGAGCAGATTTTGTAGTACTCAATACAGCTCTAACTGAAGAAACCCGTTTCTTAATGGGCGATAAAGAATTTAGTCTCATGAAAAAAGGCTCCGCACTCCTAAATATGTCCCGCGGTGGATTAGTTGATCCAGCTGCCCTAGACAAAGCATTAAGAAGTGGGCACTTAAGTGGCGGCATTATCGACGTTACCTATCCAGAGCCTCCCCCAGAAGATTGGCCGTACTGGAACACCCCTAATCTAATAATTACTCCTCATGTGTTGTCCGACGATATTGAAGAATATATTCCACGTACCTTAGATATATTTTTTAATAACTTACGAAATCATTTCGCCAATAAACCCTTAACGAACGTCGTTGATTTAGATAGAAGCTATTAATAGTAATTTATACATGTCACAAGAAATTCGTCGCGTTCAGGTACATTCAATACATGAGATTGCTAAACAGACTTTAAGATTTACCTTAAACCCTGCTGATGGAAGGGCACTTCCAGCCTTTGAGCCTGGTGCGCACATCGATGTATATTTGCCGAATGGTCTGGTAAGGCAATACTCCTTATGCGGAAAAACTATAGATCTGTTTTATACAATTGCGGTTAAATGTGATGAAGGGGGACGTGGAGGATCAGTAAATCTCCATACGCAAGTAAAGGTAGGCGATTTTTTAGCCGTCTCCACCCCACGTAATCATTTTCCACTGATAGCTTCTGAAAAGAAGGTTGTATTTATAGCGGGCGGCATCGGTATTACGCCAATTTTTTCAATGATTCAATCGCTCATGATGCAAAATCGAGATTGGGAGCTACATTATTGTGCTCGCTCACAGGATCATGCAGCCTTTTATGAGGAGTTAAATCAGATCGATGCCAATAAAGTAAATAGCTATTTCAGCGAAGAGCCAATCCTCAACATTGAGAGCTTATTTGAATTATATGAAGATGGTTTAGATATCTATTGCTGTGGTCCTGCGGGTCTCATGCAATCAGTAGAGAGGATTGCAAGCAATCATCCAATGAAAAAAGTACATTTTGAGTGGTTTACTGCACCGACAACTAAGGACTATAAAAACATTGCTTTCGAAATTGAACTAAAAAAGAGTAATGTCGTTTTATCCGTTCCTGATAATAAAAGTATCTTAAGTGTTTTAAGGGAGAATGGTTATTTACCTCTTAGCAATTGTGAGCAAGGCTTATGCGGCTCTTGCGAAACAGTGTTGCTTGAAGGCGAGGCAGATCATCGAGATACCCTACTATCAGATGAAGAAAAAGAGGCGAATAAAATAATCATGATTTGCGTATCAAGGGCAAAATCTGATCGATTGGTTTTAGATATTTAAGGATTGCCTTGATGCCAAGCTATGCATTTAAGAATTTTCTTAATTACTAAGAAATTAGCGCGCTTGAAGTCAGCGCACTTCCAAAATAAAGTAGGTAAGGCAATTGCTTACACACCTAGTGAAATAGAAAGAAAAACGACTTAGGAATTTCTCCCTAAGTCGTAGATTTATTTGATGGGAACACCGGGACTTGAACCTGGGACAAAGGACAATGTTTATTAAGGGGTCGTAATTGGAGCTGCTAATCTGAACCCCAAATTAAGTGCAGTTGAATAGGGAACAATACCTAAATAATAGGTACTCATTAAATTCAAATCTAGAGATGTCCAAGCCCCTCCTCTAAGTCCCACAATCGCTGAAGCGGAATTACTAGGCGTATTAAATTCCCATACGCTCCCAGTCATATCATAAGCGCCCCATGGACTAGTAACGCTAGTAAAAGCCCCCACAGGCGTAAGATAGAATTCAGTGGTGCTTAAGAGTGGGGCTTGAGTAGTTGTATAAAGGCCTCCTGGCATATAAATATAATTCACTTGGTTTGTGCTGGGCTGCGAAGAAGAATATCCGCTGGTTGGTGTGACATTTCCTGGAGTAACGTTACTTTTCGTTGCGTACTTATAGTAGCCTCCACGTCCTTGATTCAAATTTGGATCGTAATAGGCAGCCTTATACCATTCGTTTTCAGTGGGGATATAGTAAGTTGGAGCGTTACCAGTATTGGGGTTAACTAAATTTCTTGCTGGGGCTGAACCACTAGACATTGCTCCATTGATGGGATATGCACCGTCCTCCGTAGTCGTACTATTTTGTAATCCAACTGGCTGTCCATTTGCCATCCAGTTAGCAAAGCGAGCAGCGTTAAACCAGGTAACCCATGTAATAGGACAATTCGAGCTATCTTGTCCACCAAGAGTTTTAAATGGAGGGGTGCCTCCTGAACTGTAGGACTGGGCGCCAGATTTACCGCTCATTGCCGTATAAAAATATGCTCCAGGTGATCCAGACCGAGTAATTCCAGCAACATTTGTCGTTGCTTGCATTGAATTGACCCACAAACCATAAGTATCAGTTGAATCGCTACCGATATCCTAGACACTACCCAGTCTCGCTTGGTACTGCTTTTCATATACTACCGGAGAAAGCCCATTGTTGTAACCATGACGCCTAACCGGGTTGTAAAACATTTCGA
>CAISKC010000067.1 GCA_903885895.1 uncultured Legionella sp. | reverse complement strand
GGTATTAATGATAAGATCTTCTAGGGTCATAGGGCTCGTTAGATTGTTAAAGTTTTAGACGACTTTATCTAAACAGAACCCTGTGATTCTTTCAAATTATTTGTGCAAAAACTTGCACACTGCGTACTATAGTAAATGAGCAGCACAGATATTGCAGCGAGCTGCAGTAATCATGTCTTAGTGATACTAAGATCAGCCGCGGATGAGGACTTCAAAGTACTGCTGAACCATCAATGGCTTTGTTGTGGATGGCATATCGATGACACTACCGGACAATCGCACAGTTGCACGTTTTCCATCGATAACATCGATTGTTTGGCCATCGACTGCACAACGGATTTGTTCTAAAATTGTAAGGGATTCGCGAGACGATACTGTTTGACTAAACGTCGATGCTTTTAGTTTCAATTTTGCATACCCTGTTTCGGCGCCCATACGAACAGATGTCCATATTTCTTCAAGCTCGATCAAGACACATGGGTATGCAGCGCCCATTGGCAAATTTGTATGAATTTTCTGATCAATACCTGTTTGTTGCAAATGTGTATTGCTCATAAGCGTTTTGCGAAACGCTGTTAATACCCCAAAATCAATCATCTACAACCCCCGACCTTGATCATAAAAAAGGCCTTCTAAAAAAATTCCTGACGCATCGGACCGGAAAGAATAAAAATTAGTTAAAATTTTATATTTCCAGACTATCGCGTTTATCGCTTCGTGTCGACCCCCTGAGACCACATTTTCACGAATTTTTATTAAATATACGTTTTTTATGTTTGTTGGATTACTTTCATTAAAAAGCCTAAATGGTAAAGAATTAGTTAACGGCAATGGTTTTATTTCTGCCCACACTTCTTTGAACGAATTAAAAACATGTTTCAGATCTCCATTTTCATCTTCTGTTTCTTTTAATCGACCTATTTTGACACGATGTTTTAATTTATTGATTTCTTTATCAATCATACGCTCAACCCAACGTGTTTATAAGGACTCAACAATGTTTTCACTAATGGCGACATACCCATTTGCCCACCCCGGCTATCATAAAAATGCGCCACCAACGTAAGCAACGCTTGACGAATGGGCGCCGGAACATCTTTCGGATAATAACCATAACCAGCCTCAAATATTATTGAAACAGGTAGATGTGATTTAAAAACCACAATTGGTTTTGCAAAATAATTTTTAACTGCAAAGCGCGTGTTCATATAAACATCATTGGGCAAAATCCGCTGAACGCTAATGACCTTTAAAAGTGGACCGTTCGGCAACACAATTTCATGCATACTATTTACGTCTGCAGCCGTTTCTTGCAAACGCCATACTTTCTTGATCAATGTTTTTCCAAGATATTCTTCTACCAAATGCGCAGCAGCCGTAATTAGCCCGTTTAATAAATCATCCTCGGCCTCGGTATCAAGACGCAAATGCGCCTTGACCTCTGTTAATGTAATGGGTTCAATTGCATTTGATTCCAAAAGCGTTAACATAATTTTCCTTTCTCACTCTCTTGTCATTACCGGGCTTGACCCGGTAATCTCATTCGAATCGAGTAGGAGGAGCCTCACAGCTCCGTCCTCTCACACCACCAGTACAAGCGATGTCGCATACGGCGGTTTCAGTTAAACTTTTACCAGAGCTTTATCCGGCAGTATATCTTTAAGACCTATCTCTTTAAACCAAGCCT
>CAISKC010000066.1 GCA_903885895.1 uncultured Legionella sp. | reverse complement strand
GGATCGGTGGCAATCAAATGTTTGCTATGATACAAAATAATAAATTGGTTATGACCATATCCTAATTTTTTATTTAAGAACTGATCTGTTCGGTCGCTGATGGACCCTTCTGCTACAAAACCCGTATCTTGAAATGGCGCGATCATGTTTGTCAGTAATGGCAGACATGCGAGTAATAGAAGCATCCAAAAGCCAACAATGGCTTTGCGAAAACGATAGATGTAATGACCAAATAGAAAAAAATTATTTTTAGGTTTAGGCATAAGTTATTTTTTGAATCATCCTACTTATAGTATAGGCACATTATTTTTCATCTGCAGAAAAATACTCAGCCCAAGATCATGTGTGGCTATATATCATTCTAATTGCGAACGTCCCGCGCTTTATGCGGCGTTGTTGCATAAAATTTATTTTGCCATTTATCATGACATTCTATTCACATGTCTTCCCCGCGTAGGCGGGGATCTATCCCAGAATTGGACACAATGCCACAATAATCAATGGATCCCCTCCTGCGCGGGTACGACAATACAATGTATGCAACAACTTATCTTTATGCGCGGGATCCAATGATTTTGCTAAACTCCTGGACCCCGCTGACAAGCTGCTGGACGTTGCCTAATTATTCCCAAATAATTTTAAAATCATGCTACGCATTCTGGCTAATTCATTTGGGTTGAATTCTTTGTAAGATTCACTACCAATGTTCAAGCTAACATAAGTATTGTCACCCAAGCCTTTTAGTAAATCGACGCCAGAAAGTTTTAGAACTTGAATATCGTCCTGAATCGGCTTTGCCCATGCTTCGAAATAAGGCATGCTCGAAAATACCGGGAGAAACACATGTGAGTCTGTTGAGAAATATAGTGTGCGCGGTTCTGCGTCTTGATCTTGTTTTTCGATAGGGATGATGAAATTTGCTTTAATGAATTCTAAGTACGCTTTGTTGGCACTGGCAGAGTCACCATTGTTTTGGATAGCAGTGCAAATAGCTTGCTCTAATGCTGTCATCGGTTATGAACCTTTCATTGTCTTTCAATTCAGAGGAAAGTTGAAATTTTAAACTATGCGAGTATACTCTTTCTTCCTTACAAAGCCAGCAAAAAAACATACTTTTTTGGGTAGTTATTGGGAGCAAATTGAAATGCCAAAAAAACGTTATAGCCTTTCACAAGCATGGTTTGTTTGGGGCTTGGCCGCGACTTTTTATTTTTCTGATTATTTGGCCCGTGTTGCGCCAGGTGTGATGCATCGGGAATTACAGGTTGATTTCGGTATCAATGAAGTAGGGTTTACTACGTTGACAGCTTTTTTCTATATTCCATATATTATTATGCAAATACCGGTTGGCTTAACCGTGGATAGGATTAAAATCCGTTATTTGTTAACATTTATGTCTTTGATCACGGCTGTAGGCTGTTGTGTTTTTGCATCGGCGCATGGCTTAGCTATGGCATCTTTTGCGCGATTGCTCATAGGTTTTAGCGCCGCTTTTGCATTTATTTCTGCATTACGTTTGGCGACATCTTGGTTTCCTCCGGAAAAATTAGGGCTGTTAGCGGGTCTTACTCAAGCGTTAGGCATGTTAGGGGCTTCCGCTGGGCAAGCACCGTTGTCTTTTTTGGTGACCGCTGTTGGATGGCGGGAAAGTATGGTGATTGTATCGGGAATTTTTGTCATTTTAGCGGTACTACTGTTTCGCTTTATCCAAGATAGCCCTGTTGGTACAGTAACCAAAAAATTGCAAGAAAGTACTGCAGCGACGTTATCTTTGTGGATGAGTTTGCGTCGAGTTCTGTCGCAGCGTCAAACATGGCTTAACGCATTGTATGCAGGGTTTCTCTACGCGCCTACTACTGTGATTGGTGAATCAATGGGGCCAGCTTATTTGGCCTATGGAAGGGGGTTGACCGTTCATTTTGCCGCGTTTGCTATCGGTTTAATTTTCATTGGATGGGTCATCGGCGGTCCGCTTTTTGGTTACTTATCAGATCGAATAGGTAAACGTAAACCACTTATGTTGTTCTCTGGTATCTGTGGCGTGGTGTTGACCTCGGTCTTTGTTTTTTCACCGTCCTTATCTCCTTTTATGGTTTGTACGATCTTTTTCTTATTTGGAATGACCAATAGTGGTGTCGCTTTGGCCTATGCGGTATCAACCGAGTTGAATCAACGTTTGGTAATTGGTACAGCCATTGCTTTTACTAACATGATGTCTATTTTCGTTGGTGCTGGCTTGCAGCCATTAGTAGGGTTTTTAGTGGACAAGCATTCTGGCTCACGTGGTTATCATGTTGACTTGTTGAGTTTAGCTGATTTTCAAGCGGGATTATGGTTGTTACCTATCTTTTCTTTAATAGCTTGTTTATTAGTTTTGACTATCAAAGAGACTTATTGCAAACGAGTTGAAGCGTAGAAGGAACGGTTGACTTTTTAAGATTCCTGGTCAAAATAGAATGGGACGTATTGGAGTGTATTCATGAAAAAAATGCTTGGTTTAGGAGCGATTGGTGTCGTAGTGGGTGTCTTGGTGGTGTTAGGTAGCTACTACGGGATGGGACTAGGTACTGAAAAAATATTAAAGAAAAATATTGATGTGTTTAATCAGACGAATGGCACTGACGTCGTAATACAGAACTATCATCGAGGATGGTTTTGCTCGCATGCAGAACTAAAATGGTCAATGAAAGTACCACAATCTGCTTCTCCTCCTATGGGACATAATACAACCATGATCCCAAATAAGGTTTATACATTTGAAATTCCCTTGGATATTCATCATGGACCTGTGATGTTTGTTGACTCCAATTTACGTTTTGGTCTGGGTTATGCACGTTCGAAAGCGCCACTTCCAGCTGCTTTTGAACAAGAATTAAGTGAGAAATATGATCTGAAATCTGAGAAGTTGACTTATTCGGTTGGTATTATGGTGAGTTATTTAAATAACACGACCATTCAATTTATTGTTCCAAAATATAAATTGCTTGCAAAACAAGGAAACGATTACTTTCAATGGTTAGGATTCAAGACCGATATCATTGTTTCGAGTAACAAAAAACGTTTGCGAGGAGATTTGACTCTTGACGGGCTTTCTTGGTTTAACAATAAGATACAAGGCGAATTAGGACCTGTGAAAACCGAATATGATATGAAGCAGGGCTTAGATGGTTTGTATATAGGAAAAGCGAAATTGAATCTACCTGCTTTGGAGGTGTCTACAAAAGAGCCAGATCAGGAACCTCAGCAAGTACTTCAGATTGTGGGTGCTCAAATTCGTACAGAAAGTAATATTCAGAATGGGTTATTTAACACATCTCTTTCTGCAAAGGTGAATCAGTTGGTGTTATCCAACAAATCTTACATGAATAATGTATTGGATATATCTGTCAAAAACCTAGATGCCAAAGTGTTGGCCTCAATGAACCGCAAGGTTCGTGATATGCAACGCTCTGGGCATAGCAAGCAGCCTGCTTGGATATTGATGCCCGATGTACCGGCACTTTTATCCAAAGGCGCACAATTAAGTATCGTTGATTTTGAGGTAACGATGCCTGATGGGCATGTGAAAGCGGATGTCAATCTCAGTTTGCCGAATGAAAACATGACGAACCCTTTTCAATTGCTGCAAAAAATCAGTGGCGAAAGCAATCTAAGGTTATCTGAAACGGTTGTAACCAAGTGGTTGCAGGTGGCTATTAAAAAATCGTTGCTGCTAAAAGCTAAAAAACAAGTTCCAGTTTCCACAGAACAAGAGGGGCAACCTGCGGTTAATATGGTGGATATTGAAGAGCAAACTACTAAAAAAGTTGCTGAAAAAACGCGAGAGTGGATTGACGCTGGTATATTGGTTCAGAAAGGCCAAGATTATCTAGTACTAGTAAAATTGGCTAAAGGTAAGCTATTGATCAATGGGCATCCTTTTAGCCCAGCTCTCTTAGCAATTTGATCTTTGTTATGTGATGTGTGGCTTGAAATGCGGCATTGAGAACGCACACATCTGGTGTTGTAACTGTCCTGCAAGAGTTGTATCTTCACACAGCGCGTCATCCTTCAAGCGGCTTTGTCGATTGGAGGTTGACGGTAGCTGACAATAAGGCACCTAGAATATACTTTTTGGGTGAGATGTTTGTCAGACCTTAGATAGTTCATTTTGTTGACCAAATGCTTCCTTGCCTACGCGTAAGGCTTGTCTGGTGCTTTTACGGATTCTTCTGCGGCTTTTATCCGTTTGAGCTTGTGATGGGTGGCGCTTAGGAATGCTCCTAGCGCGTGCTGCTTACGAGCACGCTGTGTGATACAGGCTCGACGGGACCACGAAACACTAACTATGAAAAACGCTACGGTTAAAAAGAAGTTGAAACGGTGACAAAGTTGAGTAAGTCTCACTATTGAAGCAATGTCTTGTATCTATATAAGACGCTGTTTTTTCAGTAAAACAGTTGTCTTACAACACAATACCGTTACTAAGAGACAAAAAACAGTGTTTTAAAATGGGTTTAATTTGCTCTAACAGGAAGTATAATTATCAATATAATGGCTATTTTGAAGAAAAACAAAACATTTACCTATGTTATGAACAATTATCTTGTCAGGAATTATCCAATTCGCTAAAATATAGCTTTTAAAGCAAAGGAGTTAATAATAATGACAACAATCAGCAATGAAGCAGGGGATACTACTGCGTCCTTAGCAGCAAGTGTTACGCAATCGGTGCAAAAGTATTTCTCAGAACTTAAGGGTGCTGATCCTGTTGATTTGTATCAATTTGTATTGGAAGAAGTTGAAACACCACTATTTAAAGCCGTTATGGAACATTGTAAATATAACCAATCACGCGCTGCAGTTATGTTAGGTATTAGCCGTGGAACATTGCGTACAAAATTACGTCATTACTTTGATGACAAATATGTTGGATCACGTGACTAAATAATTTTTTTATTAAACCGAATCACAACCGTTGTCCTAGCGATCTTGGTTGTGAATTTGTTTCGTATATCAAAATGTGCTTTCTTCTCCCGATTTCGGGAGAAGGTGCCCGATAGGGCGGACGAGGGCAGATATAAACAGTTTGGAAACTTACATCTTATTTAATCACCCCTTATCCGTCGCTTCGTACCTTCTCACCTCACTGAGCAAAGGAATCGTGTTATAAAGAAACCAGACCCCTACGATATATAGACATCAAAGTTTCTGTAATGAAAGTTAATCGGCTACTTCGCTGTTGTTTTTTATACTCTCTCCGGGTTTTGCCCCAAGCAGGACAAGCATAGCGCCTTTGTTAGAAAATGAATTAAAACAAGTATTAGCAGGAATGGTTATGTAATCACCTTTTGAATAATGTGTCGTGTGACCATCTACAGTGATATGAAAATCTCCTTCAACGACTACTACCGCAATATCAGTGGCATAGTGGTGTGGAGGATTTTTATAGTTAGCTTCGACTTTAACTAAACCACCTTTGTCATCATGAAAAAAAATAACTTTCTTAGGATTAGAGTAATGATTGTCAAGGGTTACCCAATTCCGTTTTTCTACTTTTGTTGCTTGTATCTTTTGGTCGTTATTAGAGCAATTTGCTAGGACT
>CAISKC010000065.1 GCA_903885895.1 uncultured Legionella sp. | reverse complement strand
TCAAATGCATCACTTTTATATTTAATTTTATTTGTCATAGTATATCTCTATTAGTGATTTGTTTTTAACTAGCCTTTCTATCTGCTCCACAGACAACTCAGCATATAATTTAGCGAGCTTACGAAAATCATGTAGTTCATTATCATCAATATTATCAAGATCTTTCTTTGCAAACAGATATTCATAAATCCAGTAGCATTCACCTTTGGCAAGTATGATAGATCGATGATTATTGCCATTTAGACGTTTTTTAAAAACACCGCCGCCCAAATTTGTGCCCTGCCCTTCCATAACCTGTCGAATTGCCAAACTCAAGTCAGCATCTTTAATTTTTGCTTTTTTTGCCGCTTTGTTAAACCAAGCAGTTTTGAAAGCTCGTTTACAAGTGTTATTCTTATTCATAGAAAATTGTAGCACCTGGTGATACCTGTGATCAACAAATATATTAATGGAAATACATAAATGTTTTCGTGGATTATAGATATTAACCATTAAAAAGTATTCTTTAATAAAATAACCGTGTAGCAAATTTGTAACAAACTGTAATGGTCCCCCAGTTGTTTCAGACCGTTCTAGGCAGTAGTTCGCTAATTCGTTACATCGCAAGCCACTGATTTTATTGGCGTTTATTCTTGATCAATTTGGCTACGAACCAAAGGGTCGGAGGTTCGACAAAATACGAAGCGAAGAGCGCGCAGCGCGGCGAAGTATTTTGGACGCACGTAGTGCGCCGCGAAGGGGTGAGGAAGGAACGCAGTGACCGACGAATCAATCCTTCCGGGCGCACCACATTATCAAGGTCTAAAGCGCGTTTTCGAAAAGTTAAAAATGTAAACTTGCCTCTTTAAAATATTTCAAGCAATTGAATAAAGTGGCGGTAATTGACGTGAAATGTCCGACATGTAAAGAAACGAACGTGATTAAATTTGGCACAAACACGACGGGCAAGCAAAGATATAAATGTAAAAATGAACATTGCACTAAACACACTTTTTTGTTGGAGTATTCCCGTAATGGAGATCTTCCAGAAATAAAACAAAAGATTATTGATATGGCATTAAATGGCAGTGGTATTCGAGATATAGCAAGGGTACTCGGTGTGAGCATAAATACCGTCATTTATGAATTAAAAAAAAAGAAAGCAGCATTGCTACAGTCAACTACGCATTTCTTGAGCAAAGACAGTTAGAACAAGCTTCAATGCGAGTTGACATCGTTAGAGTTGAAGAAGTTGAGCTTGATGAGATGTGGAGTTTTGTTGGTAAGAAATCAAACCAACGCTGGCTATGGCATGCGATTGATCATAATACTCATGAAATACTTGCATACCATTTTAGTCAACGGAAAGATAATGCCTTCAAAGCATTACAGAAAAAGCTAAGCTGTTTTGATATCGATTTTTATTTCTCGGATGATTGGGGCACTTATGAAAGAAATCTACCCGCTCAAAAGCATCTAATTGGCAAACGCAATACACAAGCAATTGAGAGAAACATCTAACCTTACGAACGCGAATTAAACGTTTGACAAGAGGAACAATCTGCTTTTCTAAGAGTGTATTTATCTATTAGAGCACGTCAAATATTGAGATGCTTCCTTTCGCTACACACAGGCGGCGCTTTCAGCGTCACCAGCTCTATCATCACACTTTCATCGCCATTACCCAGCCACACCTGACCATCCTGTATGGTGCATTGAAGTTGCATGTTGCGCCGCGCCATTTTGGCAATAGCGCGGGTGCTTTCCACAGGCAGGCTGATCACAGTCAGATTTTTAAGCCGTTCAAACTGACCACTATTTTGTGCGAACCACATTTCAACGACTCGCCCGCCATAGCAATAGACAATTACCTGATTGGCGCGCCCACACGCTTTGCGGATTAATTTTTCATCGGGCATGCCAACGTCTATCCATAACTCAATCGCGCTGGTTAAATCCTTCTGCCACAAATCAGCCTCGTCATCATCGGTCATCCCCTGGCCGAACTCCAGGTATTCATGGGCGTGCAAGCCAAAGGCCAGCAAGCGCATCATCATGCGCTCATCCGTTTCCGAAGGATGCTGCGCAATGGTCAGCGCATGATCCTTGTAATAGTGGCGTTCCATGTCCGCAATTTGAAGATTGACTTTGATGATAGTTGATTTGATAGCCATAAGTTATTTTCCTTTCTATTCGGGTCTAGTGGCTATTCTTGCCCATCGTGAACACCTATTCATGCTAAAGAACATGATCAGCGATTCTTGTTTGATCAACCCAGCCTGTCAAGTAACCACCTCTCATTGCTGAGAGGCAGTCCTCTACAATTTAACGGATCTTGTTTTTTTACCTTGTACTAGGCTTACGAAATAAGAAAAGAAAGGGTTTTCTTTTAAGCACATCTTAATTTCTTTGATTCCGACGCCGGCTAGAATATATTTCACGTCAGGTACAAAATCGCCGAGTATTTTTAATATATCAGCATCGCTGGTTTTTCTTTTATCTAGCTCCTTCATTTGCTGCTCTATCATTCTAATAGTGAGTTTCTTGTGATAATTTAACATATTAACCTCTTTTGGCCACTAGCCTTGATGGCAATGGCCCTTGGGGAGTAACGGAACAGCCAACCCACTTCAGGCCATGGGGTTGTTTGTTAATTAAGTTATTCGATCTTTTATAACCCTGATATGACGCATTATGACCACAAAAATCTTAGATGGTTTTAGTAAGTTCTTTAGTAACACATCAGTAACGTATTGCTTTAAAAATATTTATTTACTTAAGTGGGTTGGCTGTCCCGTTACGCCCTAAGGGCGAAGTATTTTGAACGCACAAAGTGCGCCCGAAGGGTGAGGAAGGAACGCAGTGACTGACGAATCAATCCTTCCGGGCGCACCATATACTATATTTGGAAAACTTTCTTTACTAGGATGACGCCGTTGCATCCAAATTTCTTCGCTTGAATTCATAATAAAAGCTTTGTGGCGATATTCGCACGGTAACAATTGATCATAAAACTTTCACACCCTTAGAGTGTTGCCTTGACTGCTATCAGGCTGAGGTATTGAGTGAGCATGATTGAATAACCGGTACCCTCCATATCCTATACTGAGTAATCCGGTACTGGCAACAGCGATACCCACTATATTCAAGCTCCCAAGGGATAACGTCGCAAAAGCAATGGCGATTGCAGCAACACCTAACGCAATCATAAATTTACTTAAAAAAACATGCATATCAAATGAAGCAGTCGTCTTCTGAGTTAATTTCATCGAAGTCGACGAAAGAGTTTGGATGATTGGTCCAATGATGGCTTGAGGTTTTTTTTCTCTTTGACACGCGGTTAACAAGGTATTCAGCAATGTGACATTGATAACTATCTTAGAATCTTTATCGCGGACAATTGTACCTATCTTATGATGCTGACCATTGGTGTCTGTTAAACTAACATCAGTATCTAAGCCAATGTCGTCTACTGTATTTGTCAGTGGGAGATGACGGATACTGCCCACTGGTAACGCATAAGGGACGCGCGGGTTAATTTCTTTTCCCGATGTTAATTTAGCGGTATTGTCAAATATGAGATGCTTGATATTTGTGGCAGATACGTGAGGAAACTGCTCAGCCATTTCATTGGAAGTGATAAAAATAGTTATTTTTAAAATCTTAAGAACTGTTTTTTTCAAAAAATTATTATCATAATTATGGAATGCCAAATAACTAATATTCGATTGTATTTTTCGGGGTATTTCCCCCAAAAAATAGAGAGCATTGTTTGTCCCAGCACAGGAAGAGATGATGGCATCCTCTGCACGCACTGTTGCTGCCATATCTTTTAAAGATTGGTGTGACTCATTAGTAGATATAAGCTCAATTCTCGAAAATGGTAGTTTGTGATTGCTTCTTTGCAGAGCCGTCATCATATTGGACAATACACCATATTCGTGGTCCTGAGAAAATGTGGCGCCCAAAAACCAGTATAACGTGGCTTCTTTTGTGTAAGATGACTCATTTAGGGATTTCATGATGCATCACTGTGTTTATTTTTACAAAATTGTATCAGTATTAAGCGGTATTGTAAAGCGCTTTTCAACCGTCAAACATGCCCGTATTGCCCCTGATGAGATATCGCATTAATTACTGCCGAGAGGTACGGTGGATGGTTGCGGCGCTCATCATGCACTCCCCTCAGCCAAAACCACTTCCGTATCGGCACAGAAAGAATCTACGCTCACTTTCGTTTAATCACTTAGAAAACAACCACCCCACCATTTTTGTTAACATTTAACATTAATGTTTCTTTGCATCTGAGACCCTTCCCGAATGAGTTTTAGGTTTTTATGCTATCGCCTAAAACACTTAAACTTCATCCGTAAAGGGTATCTTTAAAAATAGTCTATAATAAATACATGCAGATCAAACATGTGTCCTGTAGATATATATGAGGTCATTCGATGAGGATTTTCCAGCTGATCTAGCCGTAGTCGGTCTGGGCCCAGCCGGCCTTGCTGCTGCATTACGAGCAGCTGAATCGGGTAAACGGGTCATAGCATTTACTGATAGATCGCACTACACTCGGCAGCAACGCTGCATGTTAAAAAGGCCAAATTACATATATGATCTCATTGATCGCGATAAACTTCACTTAAAAGACAAAGCAGCGCAAGATTTAACGGATGATGAACGTGCAGATATCAAATTCTATACACGCCTTGAATCGGAAAAAAGCGTACAAATAAAAGACATTGAAAATTATTTGTTTCGAAAATTACGTCACACTCATGTCACAATCATTCACACGGATCATTTAAACAAAATATCTAAACTGGGATCCGGATTTGGCTGTAATTATATTGAATTGTGCGGACCGCCACCCCAGAAGTATCATTGCTACCATATTCTTGCAGCAGACGGCGCAAAGCATTTATTGGCTGATCAGGTGAATCTTGATCTAAACAAAAATATTTCTTATACAACCCGTCCATTTAAACCCAAACACCAATATCATGCTACCGTTCAATTAGAACTACTCAAATCCGACAGTTTGGACACTCAACCCAACCCATCAACGGACGTGAACAGCACCTATCTTAGTGAAGAAGATCGCGTCGAGCGTCAGGCTAGACTGCAACAATGGACAAGCGACACCATGCCGTCATTCTATATTTTTTGCAATGACTCCAAAACAAAATTTTGCTTTACTGGAGAGATCCCTAAAGCCATCTTCGATGAGCCTGATACCGCTTTACGTAAAAATAAACTAAAAGAATGGGCGAGCACATTTATCAGTAAAAGATACGGGATGCCTATCAATAAATTAATATTCAAAGATTATACTGGCCGTTCATCTGACAAGCACAAACAAGCTAAACATGAAAAAAAAGCCATGCTCCAGGTCAGCGCATTTCAAATAGAGGGGTTTCGAGTGTGTGATCAACCTCTTATTGATTTAAATTCTGGCGTATTTTCTAGTGTTGGGGATGCGAGACGTTCGTCTTATTACCTTTTAACACATGGCATACAAGACGGCGTCGCCCTAGCCGTTGAATTTGTTGACGCTGTAAGAGGATTGGGTATTCCTGCGAACGTGATCACCGATTATCGCCTAGTGTGATCACCTAATATTCCGTTGTTTTTGCAAGCGAAGAAATTATCTCAGAGTGATCACGATGAAGCAATTTCTTTTTTTCTCATAGACTCCCCGTTTA